>SBFS01000183.1 GCA_006227825.1 Burkholderiales bacterium
CCTTTCCCTTTCCCTTTCCCTTTCAGCTCCAAGGAGAATGTCATGAAGAAGCTCATCATCACCGGCCTGCTGGCCATCACCACGGCCGCCTGGGCCCAGACCGAAGTCAAGGTGGAGGATGCCTGGGTGCGCGGCACCGTGGCCACGCAGAAGGCCACCGGCGCGTTCATGCGCCTGACCCCCTCGGCCAACGCGCGACTGGTCGCGGCCGAGTCCCCCGTGGCCGGTGTGGTGGAAATCCACGAAATGGCGATGGTCAATGACGTCATGAGGATGCGCCAGATTCCCGGCCTGGACCTGGCGGCCGGCCGCACCATGGAACTCAAGCCGGGCGGTTACCACGTCATGCTGATGGATCTCAAGCAGCAGCTCAAGGGGGGCGAGAGCGTGCCCATCACCCTGGTGTTCGAGGACGATGCCAGGAAGCGCTTCACCCAGCAGATCACGGCACCGGTCACCGCCCTGGGCGGTGGCAACGCCCCGATGCCCATGAACCACGGCGGGCACAGGCACTGACGGCCTGCACTCGAGCAACCCGATTCCGGAGAACCCCATGAAAACCACCTTCAAGACTCTGCAGCGCGGCGCCCTCGTCCTGCTCCTGATGTCCGCCGCCGGCCTGGCGGCGGCCAAGGGCGTGCCCGGCGATGGCGCCATCCCCGTGGTCGAGCTCATGCCCCTGACCATGAAGCACGAGGCCGACCTCATGCTGTCGACCGAACAGATCCAGTCGCTGGCCGACTACCGCAAGCAGGCCATGCCCGGCCGCGTGATGGTCCAGAAGAAGATCATCGAGCTGCGCGGCCAGCTGCGCATGGCCATGCTGGACAACCGGCCCCAGGCCGAGCGCGATGCCCTGATGCAGCAGATCGCCGAAGCCGAGGTGCAGCATTTCCAGGGCCGCAACCGCTGCGTGGAGCACCTGCGCCAGACGCTCAGCGCCGACCAGTTCGCCCGGCTGACCCGGCTTTATCTGGACGGCCTGCGTTGAGTTCGGTCTGAGGGCGATCGGCCAACGGGCCTGACGCGGGCCTCAGCGGCTGCGTCCGCCGCTGCCCTGTCCCCCGCCTTGGCTGGAGCGGCTCCGTCCGAAGCCGCCGTTGCGGCCGGCCTCCTGGACGCCGGGCTCCGCGGTGGACGGTGGGGAGGCGGCGCTGCCCTCACGGGTCTTCTGCGCGTGGGTCTTCTGCGCGGCGCGCATGCGCTGCTCGTAGCCCGCGCCATAGGGCAGCACCGCCGGGGTTGCAGCGATGGCGGGTTTTTCTCCCTCGCCAGCCGGGTTCGCCCAGGACGGCGCAGCCACAACGGCCAGCGCCGCGACGCCCAGGCACAGCAGCGGGCGCAGCGCAGGGGAGGGAAAGTCAGGGGCCATCATGGTGTGCCTGTGAAATGGGGGGCTGGCGCCGGCTTCAGCGCGGCCCCCGGCCCATGCCGTTGGCCGGTGCGGTGCCCGCAGCGCGGCCTTCCTTGAGCATGGCATGCGCGTGTTCGTGCGTGTGCGTCCGGGTCTGCTGGCGCGTGCGTTCGTGCTGCTGCAACTTGCCGGCATGGCCGGCATGGCCGGAAGTGGCGGCCATGTGATCCTGGTGCAACTGGCTGCGCTGCTGGGTCTGCAGGCGGGTCTTGAGCTGCAGGTCCAGCGGCGACGGCCCGCCGGCACCCTGCGCCAGCGCCGGGGCGGAAGCCAGAACGAGGGCGGCGCCCAGGGCGGCAACGGAAGCGAGTTTCGTGTTCATGTCGGAATCCTTCATTGTCGGGGATGGCAGGAAAGTGCATCGCTTCAGGAAATCACTTCTGCGAAGCGATGGACTGATCTTCGGCCCGTCCCGTCGCGGGCGTATGTCCAGCCGTGGCTTTCTGTGTCAGCCGGTGTCAGGTGGTGGAGGGCGCGGGCGACGCGTCCTACACTTGGCGGCATGACGACACCTGCTGCCTCTTCTGCCCTGCCTCGTGTGCTGGTGGTCGATGACGATCCGGCATTGCGCCAGTTGCTGTCGGACTACCTCGGCTCCAATGGCCTGGATGTGCGCACCGTGCCCGACGGCGTGGCCATGCGGGAGACGCTGGCGGGCTGGCTGCCCGACGCGATCGTCATGGACCTGATGCTGCCTGGCGAGGACGGCCTTTCCCTGACGCGCCACCTCAAGGCCCAGTCCGACGTGCCGGTGCTCATGCTCTCGGCGCGAGGCGAGGAGATGGACCGGGTGATCGGCCTGGAGGTCGGCGCCGATGATTACCTCCCCAAGCCTTTCGGGCCGCGCGAGCTGCTGGCCCGCCTGCGGGCCTTGTTGCGGCGCCCCCATGCGCCGACCGCGCCGCTGCGCCAGCCGGCGGAGCGTGCGGCCTTCGGGCCTTTCCAGCTCGACACCGCAGGACACCGGCTGCTGCGCGAAGGTCATGAAGTGGCACTGACCGGTGCCGAATACGACCTGCTGGCGGCTTTTGTCGCCCATCCCGCGAGGGTGCTCTCGCGCGACTGGCTGATCGACCATCTCAAGGGCTACGACCGCGACCCCTTCGACCGCAGCATCGACAGCCGCGTGACCCGTCTGCGCCGCAAGATCGAGGCCGATCCGGCCAGCCCGCGCTTCATCCGGACCGTGCGCGGCGAGGGTTACCTGTTCAACCCGAACGGAGACCAGGGGTGAAGCCGGCGCCCGGGCTGGCGCGCGTGTACGGCCAGTGGCTGGCACTGGCCTTCATCGGGATCGAGCTGCTGGCGGTGCTGGCCTTCGTCTGGCTGGTGATGCTGCCCATGGCCCGCCGCTCGGCCGACGACCTGGCAGGCCTGATGGTGTTGTCGGCACAGACCTGGGCCGAACTGCCTCCGGCCACGCGGCCGGCTTTCGAGGCCGAGCTGGACGAGCGGCACGCGCTGCGGATCCGGACCACGTTCGAGGGAGTGGACGGGCAGGAATGGCGCGCTCCGTTCTACCACCTGCTGGAGACCGCACTGGCGCGTCGCACCGGCCTGGCCCACTCGCTGATCCGGATCGCCGATGACGACGGGCAGGTGCGCTACTGGGTGCGGCTGCCGGCGGGCGAGGGCGAGCTCGCCGTGGGCGTGTCCGACGCGCGTGTGCAGACCCAGCCGTTCACGGCCCTGGCGCTTTCGGTGCTGGCGGGAGGTCTGATGGCGCTGGTGCTGGCCGGGCTGCTCGCACGCCGCCTGGTGGCGCCACTGGCACGGCTGGGGGAGGCCAGTGCGCATCTTGGCGAAGGCCGCGAACCGGCATCGCTGCCCGAGACAGGGCCACGGGAGATCGCTGCCCTGAGCCGGCGCTTCAACACGATGGCCGGCCAGGTGCGGGATCTGCTCTCGGCCCGCACGACCTTGCTGGCCGGCATCTCCCACGACCTGCGCACCCCGCTCACCCGCATGCGGCTGGCGCTGGAGATGCTGCGTGATCAGCCGGGCGAGGAACGCCTGCTGGCCGCACTGGAGCGCGACCTGGAGCAGATGAACCAGCTGATCGGCACGGTGCTGGAGCTGGCACGCGGCCTGGCACACGAACAGCCGCAGGCGACAGACCTGGCTGCCCTGTTGCGGGCCCTGGCGGCCGAACAGGGCACTGCCGAGAGGCCGGTGACGGTTCGCTGTGTGCGGTGCGAGCGCGCAGTGCCGGTGCTCGCGCTGCGCCGGGCGCTGGGCAACCTGCTGCAGAACGCGCTGCGTTATGCGCCCGCGGGGCCGGTCGAACTGGTCTGCGAGACCGACGACAAGCGCTGCCGCCTCGGCGTGCTCGACCGGGGTCCGGGCATTGCGCCGGACCGGGTGGAGGCCATGTTCCAGCCTTTCCAGCGGGCCGAGCCTTCGCGCAGCCCGGCCACCGGCGGCAGCGGCCTGGGGCTGGCGATCGTGCGGGAACTGGCGCGCGCCAACGGTTGGCAGGTGCGTCTGCTGCCCCGGGAAGGGGGCGGGCTGGCGGCCTGGGTCGAACTGCGGGCCGGTGAGGAACCGGCTCCCGGGCCCTCAGGGTCGGCCTGAGAGCCCCGTGGATGCGGGCGCCGGTGCCGAACTGGCCCCACCCCCGCGCTCGAAGGTCACCACATGGTCGACCTCGGCGCGGATGCCGATCCATTCGCCGATCGCGTGGTTGTGGTGCGAGGGTACGTGGGTCATGACCGTCTCGCCGCTGGCCAGGCGCAGCGTGTAGAGGAACTCCGAGCCGCGGAAGGCCTTGCGCACGATCTGCGCCTTCACCGGCGCATGGTCGTCGTGCACGATGTCGTCGGCCCGCAGCAGCACGTCGCACAGGCCGGCCTCGTAGGCACTGGGCAGCGGGCACTCCTCCACATCCTGCAGGGCGCCCAGGGGAGTGTGCACCGAGACCTCGCCACCGTCGAGCCGGATCTGGGCCGGTGCGAACACGCCGTGGCCGATGAACTCCGCCACGAAGCGGGTGGCCGGCCGGTGGTAGAGCGCATAGGCGTCGTCCCACTGGTGCAGGTGCCCCTCGTGCATGACACCGATGCGGTCACCGATGGCGAAGGCCTCCAGCTGGTCATGGGTGACGAACAGCGCCGTGGCCCTGGCCGCCTTGAGGATGCCGCGCACCTCGTGTGCGAGACGCTCGCGCAGGTCGACATCGAGGTTGGAGAAAGGCTCGTCGAGCAGCAGCAGCCGCGGCCGGGGGGCCAGCGCACGGGCCAGCGCCACACGTTGCTGCTGTCCTCCCGAGAGTTCGTGCGGGTAACGCGACTGCAGCCCGTCCAGACCCACCAGCGCCAGCACCTCGGCCACCCGGCGCTGTCGTTCCGGGCGGGGCAGACGGTCGATGCCGAAAGCCACGTTGCGCTCGACGTCCAGATGGGGAAAAAGGGCGTAGTCCTGGAACACCATGCCGATGCGGCGCTGTTCGGGCGGCACATGGCGGACGCCATCGCTGACGACCTCGTCCCCGAGCGCGATGCTGCCCCGGCTGGCCCGCTCCAGCCCGGCCACCGCCCGCAACAGCGTGGTCTTGCCGCAACCCGAAGGGCCGATCAGAACCCCGATGTCACCGGCGGCCAGGCCCAGCGACACGCCGGCCACGGCAGGCCGGTCCTGTCCGGGATACTGGACGTCGAGATGCTGGACCGAGAGGAACATGACGCACATTGTAGATAACTACAATTCTCATTTGTGTTGATATGGCTCAAGGTCGCGGGCTCGGGGCCCCGCACCAGGCTGGCATGATCGCGGCTGTTTCCCTGTCCTGTTCCATGACACTTCCTCCCCCATGCCGCGCTGGTTCCTCCTGGTCCTGCTCCTGCTGGTTGCGCTGGCGCTGACGCTGCCGGTGCTGGCGCTGCTGGGCTCGTGGGCCCAGCTCGATGGCGCGGCCCGCGATGTGCTGCGGCAGATGGCGCAGACCGTCCTGCCCGAGTACCTGCTGACCACCGTCTGGCTGTGTCTGAGCGTGGCCCTGGGGGTGGCGCTGGTGGGCATGCTCACCGCCAGCGCGGTGACGCTGTTCGACTTTCCGGGCCGGCGGGTGTTCGAGTGGGCTTTGCTGCTGCCGCTGGCCATGCCCGCCTATGTGGTCGCCTATGCGTACACCGACTACCTGCAGTTCAGCGGACCGCTGCAGGTGTGGCTGCGCGAGACCTTCGGCCTGCAGGGACGGGTGTTCCCCGAGATCCGCAGCACGCCGGGTGCTGTCTGGGTGTTCACCTTCACGCTCTACCCTTATGTCTACCTGCTGGCCCGGACGGCGCTGACCGAGCGCGCCTCGCAGCTCATGGAGGCGGCCCGCCTGCTGGGGGCGCCCCTGTTGCGGCGGATCCGGGAAGTGGCACTGCCCCTGGCCCGGCCTGCGGTGGCCGCCGGCGTCGCGCTGGCGCTGATGGAGACCCTGGCCGACTTCGGGGTGGCGAGCTACTTCGGCATCCAGACCTTCACCGCCGGCATCTACAAGGCCTGGCTGGCCATGGACAACCGGATCGCGGCAGCCCAGCTGGCCACCATGCTGCTGGCCCTGGTGTCGCTTCTGCTGTGGCTGGAGCACCGTGCCCAGCGCCGCATGCGCTTTGCCAGCCTGCGCGGCCTGCGGGCCGGCAGCGATGAGGCCCAACCGGCCCGCCTGCGGGGTTCGCGGGCGCTGCTGGCCTGGCTGGTGTGTGCACTGCCGGTGCTGTTCGGCTTCGTGCTGCCTGTGCTGTTCATGCTCCGTCCCCTGATGGGCGGCTGGGACGAGCTGCCCTGGAACATGTTCCTGCACTGGTCGCGCAACAGCCTGTGGCTGGCAGGCATCAGTGCCGTGCTGGCCACCGCCCTGGCCCTGCTGCTGGCGTTTTCGGCGCGGGTGCGGCCCGGGCCCCTGACCCGCGGCGTTTCCCAGCTCGCGAGCCTGGGCTATGCGGTGCCCGGTGCGGTCATCGTGGTCGGCATCCTGCTGCCGGTCGGGTGGCTGCAGTCGGTGCGGCCGGAGACCAGTGTCGGTTACTGGGTCACCGCCACCGTGCTGGGCATCGTCTGGGCCTACCTGGTCCGCTTCACCGCCGTTGCACTGCAGTCGGTGCAGAGCGGCTACAGCCGCGTGCCTGCGAGCCTGGACGACTCGGCGCGCATGCTGGGCACGACCGGTTTCGGGCTGGCCTGGCGGGTCCATGGCCCCTTGCTGTGGCGATCGACCCTGGCGGCTGCCCTGCTGGTCTTCGTGGACGTGATGAAGGAGCTGCCCGCGACGCTGGTGCTGCGGCCCTTCAACAGCGACACGCTGGCGGTGGTGACCTACCAGCTGGCGCGCGACGAGCGCCTGGGCGAGGCCGCGTTGCCGGCCCTGACGCTGGTGCTGGTGGGCCTGCTGCCGGTGATGCTGCTCAGCCGCACGCTGCG
>SBFS01000104.1 GCA_006227825.1 Burkholderiales bacterium
GTCACCCTGTTCATGCAGGCCAACCCGGGCGGCGGCACGGGGGTCGATCTCCTGGATGTGGCACGCAGCCTGCTGCTGCAGTTCGGCTGGGGGACCGCGCTCGGACTGGGCTGCGGCTTTGCGCTGGCGGCGCTGCTGCACCGGGTGGCCGGCAGCCACGACGTCGGTGGCGGCATCCGGGCCCTGCTCATCGTCTCGGCCGGACTGGCCGTGTTCGCCGGCACCACCTGGCTGGGCGGCTCGGGCTTCCTGGCCGTCTATGCCATGGGCGTGATCGCCGGCAACCGGGCCAAGCGGGTCGTGCGGTCGTCCCTCTCGGCCATGGACGGCTACGCCTGGCTGGCCCAGGCCGGCATGTTCCTGCTGCTGGGGCTGCTGGTCACCCCCACCGAGCTGCTGCGCACCCTGTGGCCGGCCCTGGGCGTCTCCCTGATCCTGATGCTGGTGGCCCGCCCGGTCTCGGTCTGGCTGTGCCTGGCGCCGCTGCACTTCCCGCGCCGGGAAATCGCCTATGTGTCCTGGGTGGGGCTGCGTGGCGCGGTCCCGATCGTGCTGGCCGTCTTCCCGCTGATGGCCGGCGTGGAGGGCGCAAAAACCTTCTTCAACGTGGCCTTTGTGGTGGTGCTGTCCTCGCTGCTGCTGCAGGGATCGACCATCGCCTGGAGCGCACGCCGGCTTGGCGTGGCACTGCCGGACCTGGCAGACAAGGCCGAAGCCCGGCGCGTCTTCGGTGACTTCGAACTGGATGCATCGACCCCGATGGAGGGCCTGTGCACGTTCTACGGATTGCCGATCCCGGGCGAGGGCCGGCAGGCCCTGGGCGAGTGGATGCTGGCGACGCTGGCCCGCCCGCCGGTCCTTGGCGACAGCGTGCACCTGGGCCATGCCGAACTGAGCGTGCGCAGCCTGGACGCCCAGGGGCGCATTGCCCGGGTGGGCATGCGGATCGACTGACCCCCGCCGGGCTCGCCGCGAGGACCCGGCACCCCGATGCGCACGGCCGCCTGATTAATAACCAATTGGTCAGTAAAATGGCGGAATGTCCTCCCCGACCGACACCACCGTCCCACGGCGCGCGCGGCGCAAGCAGGCGCGCCCGGGCGAGCTGCTGGAAGCGGCCCTGAACCTGTTCGTCGAGAAGGGCTTCGCCGCCACCCGGGTGGAAGAGGTGGCCCATCTGGCCGGCGTGTCCAAGGGCACCCTGTTCCTGTACTTCCCGAGCAAGGAAGAGCTGTTCAAGGCCGTGGTGCGAGAGACCATCGCCGGGCGCTTTGCCGAGTGGAACGGGGAGCTGGACCGCTTCGAGGGCGACACGGCCTCGCTGGTGCGACACCTGATGCATTCCTGGTGGGAGCGCGTCGGCCAGACACAGGCCGCCGGCATCACCAAGCTGGTGATGAGCGAAGCCAGCCTGTTCCCCGAGATCGCCACCTTCTACCAGCACGAAGTCATCACCCCCGGCCACCAGCTGATCCGGCGGGTCCTGCAGCGTGGCATCGACCGCGGCGAGTTCCGTGCCATGGACCTCGACCATGCGGTCTACAGCCTGATCGCCCCCATGATCTTCCTGATCATGTGGAAGCACTCGCTGGCACCCTGCTGCCCCCGAGACGAATCCATCGACCCGCTGCGCTTCATCGACAGCCAGGCCAGCCTGCTGCTCGAGGGCATGTTGCTGCGCAAGGGCTCCTGAAGATCCACCCGAACCCTCCGATCATGAGCACGCTTCGCTCCCACTGGAAATTCTGGCTCATCCTCGCCCTGCTGGTCGTCGGCACCGCCTGGGGCGTCCGGACGGCCCTGGAACGTCGCGCGGACAGGCTCTCGGCCGCTGCCGAGGCAGCGGCTGCCCTGCAGCAGCCCGCGGTTTTTGCGCTGGAGGCCGGCGACCTGGCCCGGGCCGAGCGGATGACCGTCACCACCACCGCAGCGGTGTCCGGCGCGGTCCGTGCCCTGCAGACGGCCGCCATCAAGGCCCGCGTGGCCGGAGAGGTCCAGGGCCTGCGCAAGCGCGAAGGCCACGCGGTCCGCGCCGGCGAGGAGCTCGCCCGCATCGACCCGACCGAGGCCAGCGCCCGGGTCCGCCAGGCGCAGCAGCAGGCCGCCTCGGCCCAGTCGCAGGTGCAGATTGCCCGACGCGCCCTCGAGAACAACCAGGCGCTGGTGCAGAAGGGATTCATCTCGGCGACGGCGCTGGAGAATTCGCAGGCCAGCCTGGATGCGGCTCAGGCCAACCACGAGGCAGCCAGGGCCGCGCTGGACATTGCCCGCAAGACGCTGGCGGACACCGTGCTGCG
The DNA here is from genome assembly GCA_006227825.1 of Burkholderiales bacterium. Taxonomy (GTDB): domain Bacteria; phylum Pseudomonadota; class Gammaproteobacteria; order Burkholderiales; family Burkholderiaceae_C; genus Hydrogenophaga. Next base: position 2,298 of record SBFS01000104.1, read on the forward strand.
ATCGCCGCTGGATGGCCAGGTGTCGGCCCGCTATGTCCAGAACGGTGAGCGGGTCGGCGTCGACACCCGCATCCTGGAGGTGGTGGACCTCTCGGCCTTCGAGATCGAGGCCGCCCTGACGCCCGCCGATGCGGCCCTGGTGACCATCGGCCAGCGCGCGGTGCTGCGGGTCGAAGGCCTGGAGCAGCCGGTCGAAGGGGTGGTCGATCGCATCAACCCCAGTGTGCAGGCCGGCAGCCGGGCGGTGCTGGTGTACCTGCGCCTGCCCGCGACCTCCGGCCTGCGCCAGGGCCTGTTCGCCAGGGGCCATGTGGTCACCGGTGGCCAGCAGGTGGTGGCGGTTCCGGCCGCCACGGTGCGCAACGACAAACCCGAACCCTATGTCCAGGCGGTGATCGACCGCCAGGTGCGCCACCTGCCGGTGCGCATCCTGATCGACGGGCTGGCCGGCGAGCGCCCGGTGTCGGGTGTCGAGGGCGTCCCTGAAGGCACGGTGGTGCTGCGCGCCGGCACCGGATCGCTGCGCGAAGGCACGGCGGTCACCCTTCCCGACGCCTGGCAGCCCTGACGCCGCAGCGCCATGTGGTTCACGCGCGTCTCCCTGCACAACCCGGTCATGGCCACCATGGTGATGGTGGCCTTCGTGGTGCTGGGCCTGTTTGCCTTCGACCGCCTGAAGGTTGACCAGTTTCCGAACATCGACTTTCCGGTGGTGGTGGTCACCACGGCCTACCCCGGCGCCTCCCCCGAAATCGTCGAGACCGAGGTCAGCCAGAAGATCGAGGAGGCGGTCAACTCGATCGCCGGCATCAACTCGCTGACCTCGCGCAGCTCCGAGGGCCAGTCGGTCGTCATCATCGAGTTCCAGCTGCACATCGACGGACGCAAGGCGGCCGACGATGTGCGGGAGAAGATCGCCATCCTGCGACCCGTGCTGCGTGACGAGGTGGAGGAGCCGCGGGTGCTGCGCTTCGACCCGGCCAGCCGCGCCATCTGGTCGCTGGCCGTGCTGCCCGACCCGCAGGGCGGCCGGGCACCGAGCGATGTCGAGCTGACCACCTGGGCCGAGCAGACCCTCAAGAAGCGGCTGGAGAACGTGCGCGGCGTGGGGTCGGTGAACCTGGTCGGCGCGACACGGCGGGCGGTCAACATCCAGCTCGATCCCTCGTCCATGGAGGCGCTGGGCGTGACGCCGGAGCAGGTGGTGGCGGCCCTGCGCGCCGACAACCAGGACCTGCCGGTCGGCACCCTGGACAGCGGCGAAAAGGAGCGTGTCGTTCAGGTCGTCTCCCGCATGCGCGACCCGCAGGACTTCAACCAGCTCATCGTCGCGCGCCGGGGCGGGTCGCCCGTCAGGCTGGAGCAGGTGGCCACGGTCGTGGACGGCACCGAGGAGGTGCAAAGCCGCGCCCTCTACAACGGCGAGCGGACCCTGCTGCTGCAGGTGCAGAAGGCACAGGACGAGAACACCATTGCGGTGGTCGACAGCCTGCAGGCGACCATCGACAGCCTGCGCGCCGAGCTGCCGCCGGGCGTGCGCCTGGAGCCCATCGCCGACGGCTCGCGGCCGATCCGCGTCTCGGTCACCAACGTCCGCCAGACGCTGATCGAGGGCGCCTTGCTGACGGTGCTGATCGTCTTCCTGTTCCTCAACTCCTGGCGCTCCACCGTCATCACCGGACTGACCCTGCCGATCGCCATCATCGGCACCTTCTTCTTCATGAACCTGTTCGGGTTCACGATCAACATGATCACGCTGATGGCCCTGACGCTGTCGGTCGGCCTGCTGATCGACGACGCCATCGTGGTGCGAGAGAACATCGTGCGCCATGCCCAGATGGGCAAACGCCCTTTCGACGCGGCCATGGACGGCACGCAGGAGATCGGGCTGGCCGTCCTGGCAACCACCCTGTCCATCGTCGCGGTTTTCCTTCCGATCGGCTTCATGGGCGGGATCATCGGGAAGTTCTTTCACGAGTTCGGCATCACCATGGTCGCCGCGGTGCTGATCTCGATGTTCGTGAGCTTCACGCTCGACCCCATGCTGTCCTCGGTCTGGCACGACCCGGCGATCGAACAGCACGGCAAGCCCTGGCAGCCGCGCAACCTGTACGACCGAACCATCGGACGCATCACCCACCGCTTTGACCTGCTGCAGGACGAGCTGACCGACTTCTACCAGTCGGCGCTCAAGTGGTCCCTGCGACACAAGCTGGCCACGCTGGCCCTGGCCGCCGCCACCTTCGGCGGCAGCATCGCCGTGGTGCCGCTGCTGGGCACCGAATTCGTGCCCAAGGCCGACTTCTCGGAGACCAGCCTGAGCTTTCACACGCCCGTGGGCTCGTCGCTCGAAGCCACCGAGGCCAGGGCCCGGCAGGTGGAGGCCATCCTGCGCGAGTTCCCCGAGGTGCGCTACACGCTCACGACGATCAACACCGGCAGTGCCCAGGGCAAGATGTACGCGACGGTCTATGTGCGACTGGTCGACCGGGACCGCAGGGAGCGCAACGCCGACGCCATGTCGGCGCTGCTGCGCGAGCGCCTTCGCAGCGTGCCCGGCATCACGGTCACCCATGCCGGCCTGCTCGACCCCGTGGGGGGCAACAAGCAGCTGGAGTTCTCCATCCAGGGCGAGGACCTGGAGGAACTCGAGCGCCTGACCGCGCTGGTGCTCGAGCGCATCCGGCCCATTCCCGGCCTGGTGGACCTCGACGCCAGCATCAAGCCCGACAAGCCCACCGTCGACGTGCGGCTCAAGCGCGAGCTGGCGTCCGACGCCGGCCTGTCGTCCGGTGCCGTGGCGGGCAGCCTGCGCACGCTGGTGGCGGGCCAGACGATCGGCAACTGGCGGGCCAGCGACGGCCAGAGCTACGACGTCACGGTCCGCCTGGCACCGCAGGCGAGGGAGCAGACCGGCGACCTCGCCCAACTGCCTCTGGTGATCGGCCAGGCGGCCGACGGCAGCCCCCGCGTGGTCCGGCTGGGCCAGGTGGCGCAGATCGAGGAAGGCACCGGACCGAACCAGATCAACCGGCGCAACCTCATGCGCGAAGTGTCGGTCAGTGCCAACGCATTCGGCCGCTCGGCGGGCGAGGTGTCGGCGGACATCCGGCGCGAACTCGATGCCATCGCCTTCCCGCCGGGCTACCGCTTCGAGTTCGGCGGCTCGACCAAGAACATGCAGGAGTCCTTCGGATACGCCCTGTCCGCCCTGGCCCTCGCGGTGATCTTCATCTACATGATCCTGGCCAGCCAGTTCAGGAGCTTCCTGCAGCCCCTGGCCCTGATGACCTCGCTGCCGCTGACGCTGATCGGTGTGGTGCTGACCCTGCTGTTCTTCGGCTCGTCCATGAGCATGTTCTCGGTCATCGGCATCGTGCTGCTCATGGGGCTGGTGACCAAGAACGCGATCCTGCTGGTCGACTTCGCGATCCGCGCGCGGGAAGGCCGGGCGGGAGGCCCGCCGCTGCCCCGCGAGGATGCCCTGCTGATGGCGGCACGGGTGCGCCTGCGACCCATCCTCATGACCACACTGGCCATGGTGTTCGGCATGGTGCCGCTGGCCTTCGCGCTGACCGAAGGATCGGAGCAGCGGGCACCCATGGGCCAGGCGGTCATCGGTGGCGTCATCACCTCGTCGATCCTGACCCTGGTGGTGGTGCCGGTGGTGTACTGCTACCTGGACGACCTGACCGGCTGGCTGCGCCGCCGGGTCCGGGGCCATGCCGCCGGGGCGGCCGGCGCAGCCGCCGGGGACCGGGTGGAAACCCTGCGTCAGTAAAATGGGACGGAATCGGCTAATATACCCACCGGAGTATCAACCATGACCAGCGACACCCTCTCCAGCAGCGACGCCATCGAAGCGGCCCGCTTCAACATGATCGAGCAGCAGATCCGCCCCTGGGAGGTGCTCGACCGCCGGGTGCTGGACCTGCTGGCCGGGATGCACCGGGAGGACTTCGTGCCCGAGGGCCTGCGCAGCCTGGCCTTTGCGGACATGGAGCTGCCGCTGACACAGCCGCCGGTGGAGGGGCAGGTCATGCTCGCGCCCCGCGTCGAGGCCCGGCTCCTGCAGGACCTGGCCATCCAGCCGACGGACACGGTGCTCGAGATCGGCACCGGCAGCGGCTACATGGCGGCGCTGCTCGGGCGGCTGGCCCGCAACGTGGTGTCTCTGGAGATCGACGAGAAGCTCGCTGCCGGCGCGCGCGCGAACCTGCGGCAGGCCGGCATCGACAATGTCGAGGTCCGTGTGGCCGACGCCGCTGCCGACGGTTTTGCCGCCTGCCGCAGCCAGGCCCCCTGGGACGTGATCCTGCTCAGCGGGTCGGTGGCCGAAGTACCTGTCGCCCTGACCGGCCTGCTGGCCGGCGGTGGCCGGCTGGCCGCCATCGTGGGTGACGAGCCCGTGATGCGCGCGACCCTGATCACCCGCACCGGTGACCACGCCTGCCGCACCGAGCAGCCCTGGGACACGGTGGCACCGCGGCTGAGGAACTTTCCCCAGCCCTCCCGCTTCCATTTCTGAAGCGTCGCAACATGAAGTCCGTCTCCCCCACCCAACTGGACGACTGGCTCGCGCAGGCCCGCGAGACGGCAGCACCTGGCGTGCAGCCGGTGGTGCTGGATGTGCGCGAACCCTGGGAGCTGCAGACCGCCTCGGTCCGGCCCGAAGGTTTTGAACTCGTGCACATGCCCATGCGCACCGTGCCCGCGCGCATGCACGAGCTCGACAGGCAGCAACCGATCGCCTGCCTGTGCCACCACGGCGCCCGCAGTGCCCAGGTGGTGTACTTCCTGATGCAGCACGGATTCAGCGACGTGGTCAACATCCAGGGAGGCATCAACGCCTGGTCGATGCAGCGCGACCCGGGCGTTCCCCTGTACTGATCCGGCCCTGACACAGACAAGCCATGCCCAAAGGACTCCGCATGAACGCCCGCACCGCCCGACCCTTCCGCCTGTCCGCCCGACTGACCCCGGTCGCCCTGGGCCTGGCCATCTCCTGGTCGTGGCACACGGCAGCGCAGGCGCAGAGCCTGCTGGAGCTGTATGAAGCGGCCCGTTCCTACGACAGCACCCTGGCGGCGGCGCGCCTGCAGCACGAGGCCAACCTCGCCCGGGCCGACCAGGCCCGCGCCGGCCTGCTGCCCCAGGCCGGCCTGTCGGCCGGGGCCAACTGGGCGAACGTGGACAGCAGCGCGCTGCCCTCCAGCCGGACTTCGAACAGCCAGAACGTGGCCATCTCGGCCAGCCAGCCGCTGTACCGTCCTGCCAACCGCATCAGCCACGAGCAGGCCACCCTGTCCATCGAGGCCAGCGAGGCCCAGCTGAACCTGGCCGAGCAGGACCTGCTGGTCCGCATCAGCCAGGCCTACTTCGACGTTCTGGCGGCCCAGGACACGGTGAGCTTCACCGAAGCCCAGAAGACGGCCGTGGCCGAACAGCTTGCCGCGGCCCAGCGCAACTTCGAGGTGGGTACGGCCACCATCACCGACACCCGCGAAGCCCAGGCACGCTTCGACCTGGTCGCAGCGCAGGAAATTGCCGCGCGCAACGACCTGCGCGTCAGGAAGCTGGCGCTGGACCAGCTGGTCGGCCGCCAGGATGTCGCCCCCCTGCCGCTGGCGGCACCGGTGACGATCCCGCCGGTCCAGCCCGAGTCGGCGGACGCGTGGGTGGCCCGCGCCCTCGAAGGCCACCCTGCCCTGCTCGCCGCGCTGCGCGCGCGGGACATCGCGCAACTGGAGACCCGCAAGGCCGAGGCCGGACACAAGCCCACCCTTGACCTGGTGGGCCAGTACCAGGTGGCCCGCGGCCCCAGCAACACCGGTGTGCCGCCCGGACAGATCCGCACCAACACCGCCAGCATCGGGCTGCAGTTCAACCTGCCGCTGTTCGCGGGCTACGCGATCCAGAACCGGGTCAAGGAAACCCTGGCCCTCGAAGAGAAGGCCGGTGCCGACCTCGAGTCGGCCACCCGCAACATCAGCCAGGCCACCCGAAGCGCCTACTTCGGCGTGCTCTCCGGCATCGGCCAGGTCAAGGCCCTGGAGGCCGCCGAGGCCTCGAGCCAGAGTGCCCTGGAGGCCAACCGGCTGGGCTACCAGGTGGGCGTTCGCATCAATATCGACGTGCTCAACGCGCAGAGCCAGCTTTTCCAGACCAAGCGCGATCTGGCACAGGCGCGCTACAACGTCCTGGTTGGCCAGCTTCGGCTGAAGCAGGCCAGCGGGCAGCTCACGGCCGAAGACCTCAAGCCGATCGACGCCCTGCTCGCGCGCTGAGTCCGGTTGTCCCGGTGACCTGTGGCGGCGCCGGTGGCGCCGCCGTCATGCGATAAACTCATTCCGCTGCGAACCCGCCCGGCCAGGGCGAACACCAGGGAATTGCATGATCCTCGTCACCGGAGGCGCCGGTTTCATCGGTGCCAACTTCGTGCTCGACTGGCTGGCCCAGTCGGATGAGCCCGTCGTCAACCTTGACAAACTGACCTACGCAGGCAACCGGGAAAACCTGGCCAGCCTGCAAGGCGATGGCAGGCACATCTTCGTTCAGGGCGACATCGGGGACACCTCCCTGGTGGAACGGCTGCTGGCCGGGCACCGGCCGCGCGCGGTCATCAACTTCGCGGCCGAAAGCCATGTGGACCGCAGCATCCACGGGCCGGGCGAGTTCATCCAGACCAACGTGGTCGGCACCTTCCGCCTGCTGGACGCGGTGCGCGGTTACTGGGCGGGACTGGAGGCCGAGCACAGGCAGGCGTTCCGCTTCCTGCATGTGAGCACCGACGAGGTGTACGGCAGCCTGGCGCCGCACGACCCCGCTTTCGCCGAGACCAACCGCTACGAGCCGAACAGCCCGTACTCGGCCAGCAAGGCCGCCAGCGACCATCTGGTGCGCGCCTGGCACCACACCTACGGCCTGCCGGTGCTGACCACCAACTGCAGCAACAACTACGGCCCCTACCACTTCCCGGAGAAGCTGATCCCGCTGATGATCGTCAATGCCCTGGCCGGCAAGCCGCTGCCGGTCTACGGGGACGGCATGCAGATCCGTGACTGGCTCTACGTCAAGGACCACTGCAGCGCCATCCGCACCGTGCTGGCCGGCGGCCGCGTCGGCGAGACGTACAACGTCGGCGGCTGGAACGAGAAGCCCAACATCGAGATCGTGCAGACCGTGTGCGCGCTGCTCGACGAGTTGCGCCCGCGACCGGACGGGCAGTCCTACGCCGGGCAGATCACCTACGTGACGGACCGGCCGGGCCACGACCGACGCTACGCCATCGATGCGCGCAAGCTCGAGCGCGAACTGGGCTGGAGGCCGGCCGAGACCTTCGAGACCGGCATCCGCAAGACGGTGCGCTGGTACCTGGACAACCCCGACTGGGTGGCCCATGTCCAGAGCGGGGCCTACCGGGAGTGGGTCAGCAAGCAGTACGCCAGCGCATGAAGATCCTTCTGCTGGGCAAGAACGGGCAGGTCGGCTGGGAGCTGCAGCGCAGCCTGGCTCCGCTGGGCGAGCTGGTGGCGCTGGACCGCGCCGGCGATGCTGACCGGCGGCTGTGCGGCGACCTGCAGGACCTGGACGGCCTGCGCTCCACGGTGCACGCGCTGCAACCGGATGTCATCGTCAACGCAGCGGCGCACACCGCCGTCGACAGGGCCGAGAGCGAACCGGAGCTCGCCCGGCGCCTCAATGCCGAGGCGCCGTCGGTACTGGCCGAGGCTGCCCGCGCAACGGGCGCCTGGCTGGTTCACTATTCCACCGACTACGTGTTCGATGGCAGCGGCACCGAGCCCTGGAGGGAAGATGCCACCACCGGACCGCTCAACGTGTACGGCCGCACCAAGCTCGAGGGCGAGCACGCCATTGCCCGGGCCTGCCCGCGCCATCTGGTTCTGCGCACGAGCTGGGTGTACGCCGCGCGCGGTGGCAACTTCGCCCGGACCATGCTGCGCCTGGCGGCCGAGCGGGAACAGCTGACCGTGATCGACGACCAGCTTGGCGCCCCCACAGGGGCGGAGCTGATCGCCGACGTGACCGCCCACGCCATCCGGCAGTTGCGCCAGCGTCCCCAGGACGCGGGCATCTACCACCTGGCCGCCACCGGCGCGACCAGCTGGCACGGCTATGCCCGCTTCGTGCTGGATGCCGCCCGCGCCCTCAGGCCCGACATGAAGCTGGCTGTCCGCGATCTGGCCGCCGTGCCCTCCAGCGCCTTCCCGACGCCGGCCAGGCGTCCCCACAATTCGCGGCTGGACAGCCGCCGTCTGCAGGATGTGTTCGGCCTCAGGCTGCCGCCATGGCAGGAGGGCGTGATGCGCATGCTGACCGAGATTCTCTGAACCGAAACGGATCCGACATGAACACAGCAGACAGGCAGGCCATCAGGCGCAAGGGCATCGTCCTGGCCGGCGGATCGGGTACCCGGCTGCATCCGGCCACGCTGGCGGTCAGCAAGCAGCTGCTGCCGGTGTACGACAAGCCCATGGTCTATTACCCGCTGTCCACCCTGATGCTCGCGGGCATCCGGGATGTGCTGATCATCAGCACGCCACAGGACACGCCCCGCTTCACACAGCTGCTGGGCGACGGCAGCCAGTGGGGGATGAACCTGCAGTATGCGGTGCAGCCCCGCCCCGAAGGGCTGGCGCAGGCCTTCATCATCGGCGCGGACTTCGTGGGGCAGGACCCCAGCGCCCTGGTGCTGGGCGACAACATCTACTACGGACACGACTTCACCGGCCTGCTGGCCGAGGCCAGCGCGCAGACCAGCGGGGCCACGGTGTTTGCCTACCATGTCCAGGACCCGGAGCGCTATGGCGTCGTCGAGTTCGACGCCCGGGGCAAGGCCGTGAGCATCGAGGAAAAGCCCCGCCACCCCAAAAGCAGCTACGCCGTCACCGGGCTCTACTTCTACGACCGGCAGGTGGTGGACATCGCGCGCTCGGTCAGGCCGAGTGCGCGGGGGGAGCTGGAGATCACCGCGGTCAACGACGCCTACCTGCAGATGGGTCAGCTGAACGTCCAGATCATGCAGCGCGGCTACGCGTGGCTGGACACGGGCACCCACGAGAGCCTGCTGGAGGCCGGGCAGTTCATTGCCACACTGGAGCATCGCCAGGGTCTGAAGATCGCATGCCCGGAGGAGATCGCATGGCGCAACGGCTGGATCGACTCCGCCCAGGTGCAGCGTCTGGCCGAGCCCCTGGCCAAGAATGGCTACGGGCAGTACCTGCTTCGCCTGCTGCAGGAACGGATGCAGCCCTGACCCCCCTCCCACCGGATCATGATGTCCTCCGTATTGCTGACCGGCGGTGCCGGCTACATCGGCAGCCACACCGCCGTCACCCTGCAGGCCGACGGCTTCGAGCCGGTGGTGCTGGACAATTTCTCCAACAGCCATCCGCTGGTCATGGATCGCCTGGCGCAGATCACCGGCCGGGACATGCCGCTGGAGCAAGGCGATGTGCTGGACACCGGCTGGCTCAGCCAGGTGCTGCTGCGCCACCGCCCGGCAGCCATCGTGCACTTTGCCGGCGACAAGGCCGTCGGCGAAAGCGTGGCGCAGCCGCTGAAGTACTTCCACAACAACATCGGCGGCGCCGTCAGCCTGATGCGGGCCATGGTGCAGGCCACCGCCGAAGGCGGGTGGGAACGCCCGCCGGCCCTGGTGTTCTCCAGCAGCGCGACGGTCTACGGCGACCCGGCATCGGTTCCGATCACCGAGGACTTCCCGCGCAGCCACACCAACCCCTATGGCCACACCAAACTGGTGATCGAGGACATGCTGGCGGCCCAGATCGCGGCCGACCCGTCCTGGCGCGTGGGTGTTCTGCGCTACTTCAACCCGGTCGGTGCCCATCCGAGCGGCCTGATCGGCGAGGACCCGGAGGGCCCGCCCAACAACCTGATGCCTTACGTGTCCCAGGTGGCCGTGGGTCGCAGGCCTTTCCTGCAGGTCTACGGCAGCGACTACCCCACGCCGGACGGCACCGGCGTGCGCGACTACATCCATGTGATGGACCTGGCCGCGGGCCATGTGGCGGCGGTGCGCTCCCTGCTGCAAACGCCCGGTAGTTTCACCGTGAACCTGGGCACCGGGCGCGGCCACAGCGTGCTGGAGGTGGTGCGCGCCTTCGAGCGCGTCAGCGGCCGGCCGGTGCCCTTCCGCTTCACGGACCGGCGCGCGGGCGACGTGGCCCAATGCTGGGCCGACCCCACGCGGGCCCGGCAGCGGCTGGGGTGGTGCGCCACCCGCGGGCTGGACGAAATGTGCGCCGACGCCTGGCGCTGGCAGAGCCGCAACCCGCAGGGCTACCGGGCCGGCTGAGACAGCGCGGGCTCAGCGCAGCTGCAGGCCGGCACCGACGGCGGCATTGGCCATGCCTTCACCGATCCCGGCTCCCAGGCGCCTGACCAGCCGCATGCCGAAGTTCTCGCGCTGGGTGTAGTCGACGATGTCCTCCTGCTGGATCACCTCGCGGGCCACGCTGTCCAGGGTGCCCAGCCCGTCGGCCAGGCCCAGTCCGACGGCCTGCTGACCGCTCCAGATGAGGCCGGAGAAGATGCCGTCATCCTCCTTGAGGCGATCGCCGCGGCCCTTCCTCACGACCTCGATGAACTGGCGATGGATCTCGTCGAGCATGCCCTGGATGTAGGCGCGCTGCTCGGCATCCTGCGGGCTGAAGGGGTCGAGGAAAGCCTTGTTCTCGCCGGCGGTCATCAGCCTGCGCTCGATGCCCAGCTTGTCCATCAGGCCGGTGAAGCCGAACCCGTCCATCAGCACACCGATGCTGCCGACGATGCTGGCCTTGTTGACATAGATCGCGTCGGCGGCAGAAGCCACGTAATAGGCCGCCGACGCGCAGGTGTCGCCCACGACGGCGTAGATGGGCTTGCCGTGCAATGCCTTGAGCCGGTGGATCTCGTCATTGATGATGCCGGCCTGGACCGGGCTGCCGCCGGGCGAATCGATCAGCAGCACGACGCCGCGGGAGCCGCTGTCCTCGAATGCGGCACGCAGCGAGCCGATCACCTGCTCGGCGTTGGCCTCGCTGTCGGAGGCGATCACGCCGCGCATCTCCACCACGGCCGTGTGGGGGGTCGATGGCGCGGGCGTGAGCTGGCCGCTGCGGTAGACCAGCCAGATCAGCGCCGCCAGGACGGCCAGCCAGAGCAGGCGCAGGAACATCCGCCAGCGCCGCTGTGAACGCTGCTCCCTGAGGGTCTCGAAGACCAGTTTCTCCAGCGTTTCCCGCTCCCAGCGACCTTCGCTGCCGGACGTTTGATGGCTCATGGTGTGTTCAGTATTCGACAGGTTTGAGATGGTATTGTGACCGCCAGTAGACCACCCCGTCGCGCTCCGCGGTCCCGATGACGAACAGGCCGCCCCGGCAGGGTCCGCCGGCGCATTCGCCGGTGTCGGGGCGGTAGGCCGCCCCATGTGAGGCACACAGCAGCCACTGCCCGCTGTCATCGAAGAAGCGGTCGGGCTGCCAGTCCATCTCCATGGCCACGTGGGTGCAGCGGTTCAGGTAGGCGTGGACCTGGCCCCGGTACCGAATGGCAAAGGCGCGACAGGTCTGTCCGCCGTAGACGACATCGAAGGACACCGCACGACCGCCGTCCACCAGGTCGCGGCTGTTGCACAGCGCGTGCAGGCCGTCGTCGTCCGCGGGGGGCATCATGGTGCGCTCAGGCATGGGCCAGCAGCCAGTCGTGGAGCTGGCGGACCGAATGGGCCACGTGCAGCGGGCGCAGGGCGGCAAAGGCCTCGGGTTCGTGGGCACCGTAGCTGACGCCGACACTGGCACATCCGGCATTGATCGCCATCTGCAGGTCGTGCGTCGTGTCGCCGATCATGAGCGTGCGCGCGGGGTCGATGCCGAACTCCCTCATCAGTTCCAGGAGCATGACCGGGCTGGGCTTGCCGGCGGTCTCGTCCGCGGTGCGCGAGCCGTCGAACACGCCCAGGAGTTCGACGCTGTGCAGGGCTTCGTCCAGCCCGCGGCGGCTCTTGCCGGTGGCCACCGCCAGCCAGTGGTTGCGCTCCCGCAGGCTCTGCAGCATGGGCAGCACACCGTCGAACAGGCTGATTTCGTGCTGCGCGGCCATGTAGTGGTGCCGGTAGCGCTCGCCGAGCTGCGCATGGCGCTCGGCGGGCACGTCAGGGGCAGCATGGGCGAGCGCCTGCATCAGGCCCATGCCGATCACGTAGCTGGCCTGCTCGCGGCTGGGCACCGTCCCGCCCACATCGGCCACGGCCGCCTGGATGCAGCGGGTGATGAGGGCTGTGGAGTCGAACAGGGTCCCGTCCCAGTCGAAGGCGATCAGGTCGAAGCGGCGTGGGCGCATGCGGATGTCGGATGGGGGGCGGCCGGAGAGCGGCATCGCAGGCGGGACCGTCAGCGGTCGCCGCCGGCCTTGAGCCGGTCTGCGTGGTGGCGCAGGTGGTCGTCGATCACGCTGGCGATGAAATAGTAGCCATGGTCGTATCCCTGATGACGGCGCAAGGTCAAAGGCTGGCCCGCGGCGGCGCAGGCGGCCTCGAAAGCGTCGGGATGCAGCTGCTCGGCCAGGAACGGATCGGACAGGCCCTGGTCCACCAGGATGCCTCCCGGATAGGGCGCGCAGGTCTGGGCCGACATCAGGGCACTGGCATCGTGGTCCGCCCAGCGGCTCTCCTCCTGTCCCAGATAGCCCAGGAAGGCCTTGCGCCCCCAGGGGCAGCGTGTCGGAGCGCAAATGGGCGCCAGGGCAGACAGGCTGCGGAACACGCCCGGGTGGCGCAAGGCCAGGGTCAGGGCGCCATGCCCCCCCATGGAGTGGCCGGTGATGCCCAGGCGGTCGCCGTCCAGTCCGAACTGGCCCACGACCCCCGGAATCAGGTCCTCGAGCAGGTAGCTTTCCATCTGCCAGTGACCGGCCCACGGGTGCTCGGTGGCATCCAGGTAGAAGCCGGCACCGACGCCGAAATCCCAGTGGTGGTCCTCGCCCTCGATCCCCGTGTGGCGCGGACTGGTGTCGGGGAACAGCAGCGCCAGGCCCAGCTGCGAAGCCAGTCGCTGGGCACCGGCCTTCATCGTGGCCGTTTCCTCGGTGCAGGTGAGGCCGGCCAGATAGGTGAGCAACGGCAGTTTCGGGCCGTCCTGTGCCTGCGGCGGCAGGAACAGCGCGAACCGCATCGGCAGCCCGATGTGGTCGACCGAGAAGTGCTTGTAGAAACGCTGCACGCCACCGAAGCAGCCGTGCTCGCTCAGGAGTTCGAGACGTTCAAGGGAAGCAGCCATGTTCCGGATACGTGCGCTGAAAAGGGGCCGGGAAAACCGGGTCAGAACGCCATCACGCTGCGGACGGACCCTCCGCGCTCCATGAGCGCGAAACTTCCGTCAATGTGCCCATGCAGTGCAAGATGGGCTGGTCCGCCTTCCAGGCCACGGCAGCGCGTGTCTTCATTGGCGATCTCCTGGTTCCCGTGTGCCCGAGGTTATCGCAAAAAAAGGCGGCACACCGCCGGTGCCCGCAGGCTCAGTCCGCGGGCGCGCCCTGGCGGAACCATTGCGCCACGATGGCGCGCTCCTCTTCGGTGATGCCGGTGGCGTTGTTCATGGGCATCTGGCGCGTGACCACCACCTGCTGGTAGACCGTCTGTGCGTGCCGTCGCAGCTCTTCGGGCGAATCCAGCCGCACGTTCTTGGATTGCAGGGCTTCGCCGTGGCACATGACACAACGCTGGGTCATGATGTCCCGGACCTGGGCCATGCTGGCCTGCGGCGGCAGGTCGACGGCCGCCGTGGGAGCCGGCCGCAGCCAGACAATCAGGGCCAGCAACACCAGCACGCCGACAGCGGCATACGGCCACGGGTGGGCGTTGCGTCCCAGCTTGTGGCCGTGGCGCAGCACGAAGAACTGGCGGATGGCTGCGCCGGCAAACATCATGGCGATCAGGATCAGCCAGTTGAGTTCGTGGCTGTAGGTGAAGCTGTAGTGGTTGCTCAGCATGGCAAAGAGCACCGGCAGCGTGAAGTAGGTGTTGTGCACGCTGCGCTGCTTGCCCCGCTGGCCGTGGACCGGATCGACCGGCTGCCCGGCCTTGAGCGCCGCCACGACCTTGCGCTGGCCGGGGATGATCCAGAAGAACACGTTGGCGCTCATGGCGGTGGCGATCATCGCGCCCACCAGCAGGAAGGCGGCCCGCCCGGCAAACAGTTGCGTGGCCGCGTAGGAGGCGAGACACACCAGCAGCAGCACCAGCGCGCCCACCTTGGCATCGCCGTTTTCGGTCTGTCCCAGCGTGCGGCAGATGGCATCGTAGGCCAGCCAGAACACCACCAGGAAGGCCAGCGCCGCCGCGATGGCGGCCGCGGGACTCCAGTCCATCACGTTCGGATCGATCAGGTAGACGCTCGGGCTCCAGAGGTAGGAGACCAGGAACAGGGCAAACCCCGACAGCCAGGTGGAGTAGCTCTCCCAGTAGAACCAGTGCAGGTGCTCCGGCAGCCTGGGCGGCGAGACGTTGAACTTGACCGGGTGGTAGAAGCCGCCGCCATGGACCGCCCACAACTCGCCGCTGACACCGTCCTTCTTCAGCTGCTCGTCCTGCGGTGGCGTGAGGCTGCTGTCCAGGAAGACGAAATAGAAGGAGGAGCCGATCCAGGCGATGGCCACGATCACGTGCAGCCAGCGCAGCAGCAGGTTGGCCCAATCGAGCAAATAGGTTTCCATGGCACCTCGGACGGACGGCCAGGCCGTCATGCAAGCCGGACCACCACTGCGGGCGCTGTGGACCGGCTGAGGGCCGCGCCCCGGGCATGCCGTGCATCACCCTGCGCCGCTGCGACCAGAC
>SBFS01000265.1 GCA_006227825.1 Burkholderiales bacterium
AGGGCGTCCAGATCCTTCATGCCAAGCTGGCGCCACGTCGGCCGCCCGTGGTTGCACTGGTCGCTGCGCTCGGTGACCTCCATCTGGCGCAGCAATGCGTTCATCTCGTCCAGCGTCAGCCTGCGGTTGGCCCGCACCGCGCCATGGCAGGCCATGGTGGCCAGCAGCTCGTTGCGTGCGCGCTGCACCACGGTGCTGGCCTCGTGCTGCGCCAGCTCGGCGAGCACGCTTCGGGCCAGGGCCACCGGGTCGCCGGCGGCCAGTGTGGTGGGCACCGCGCGCACGGCCAGGGTCCGGGGCGAGAAGGGCGTGATTTCCATGCCCAGCGTCGTCAGCACCCCGGAGGCGGCTTCGGCGGTGGCCACTTCCTCGGGTGTGGCGGCGAAGGTGGCCGGAATCAGCAGCGGCTGGCTGCTGACCTGGTGGGCGTCGAGCTGCTGCTTGAGGCGCTCGTACACGATGCGCTCATGGGCTGCGTGCATGTCGACCACGACCAGGCCCAGCGCGTTCTCGGCCAGGATGTAGACGCCGTGCAGCTGGGCAATGGCCCGCCCCAGCGGCCAGTCGCCCTCGGGCAGGGCGGCGGACGGGCCCGGCCGGTCGTTCGCGGCGGGCGGCTCCTCGGTCACGGCGGCCGGCTGCCAGAGGGCCTGCACGTCGCTCACCGGCACACCCGCCTGCGGGGCCGGCGGCCGCCAGGGCAGGGGCTGCTGACGTGGCAGCTGCCCAAGGAAGGATGCCGGCGTCCCGATGGCCTGTTCCGCCGGCGTCAGCGCCGGGGTCGCCGGCGAGGCCGTCACGGGCAGGGTGAGCGCCGAGCGGGGCGTCGCCAGGGCACCTTCGATGGCCTGGCGAACCGCCTGGTGCACTTCGCGGCTGTCCCGGAAGCGGACCTCGATCTTGGTGGGGTGCACGTTGACATCCACCCGGCCCGGGTCGATGCCGACGTAAAGGGCATAGACCGGCTGGCGGTGTCCGTGCAGCACGTCCTCGTAGGCGCTGCGGGCCGCGTGGGTGATGACCTTGTCGCGCACGAAGCGCCCGTTGACATAGGCAAACTGCCAGTCCGGGCGCGACCGGGCCGCGTCCGGCAGGCCGGCCAGGCCCCAGACGCGCAGCCGCTGCAGGCCGCCGGCGGTGGCCGCTGCGCCGGGATGGTCGCCGGCCGGCCAGTTCACCGCGACCGACTGTTGCACGAAGTCCTCTCCCAGCACGTCGGCCAGGCGCTGGCGCAAGGCGTCCAGCCCGGGTTCGCCGCTGGCCAGGTCGGGGGACACCGCCCGCCACTGGGCCACCAGCCTGCCGTCGTGCCAGATGGCAAAGCCGACCTCGGGGCGGGCCAGGGCGTGGCGCCGCACGGCCTCGACGCAATGGGCCAGCTCGGTGCTCTCGCTCTTGAGGAACTTGCGCCGGGCCGGCGTGGCGAAGAACAGTTCGCGCACCTCGACGGTGGTTCCCTGGCTGCGCGCGGCCGGCTGCAGCTCGCCGCTGCGACCGTCGAGCAGCCAGCCATGGGCCAGCGCTTCCCCGTCGGCCCGCGTCAGCACCGAGACCTCGGCGATCGAGCAGATCGCCGCCAGGGCCTCGCCCCGGAACCCCATGGTGTCCACCGCCTCCAGGTCGGTCAGGCTGGCAATCTTGCTGGTGGCGTGGCGCTTGAGCGCGGTGGGCAGCTCCTGGCCGAGGATGCCGCAGCCGTCGTCCTCGACGCTGACCAGGCGGATGCCGCCGGCCTGCAGCCGCACGGTCACCTGCCGGGCGCCCGCGTCCAGGGCGTTGTCCACCAGTTCGCGCACCACCGAGGCCGGCCTCTCGACCACTTCGCCGGCGGCGATCTGGCTGATCAGCTCGTCCGGCAGTTCCCGGATCGGGCGGCGGGTGGGCAGGGGGGCATTCACGCGGTGATTGTAGGCGCCGGCCGGCGCCCGGGGCGCCCTGCGCGCCGGCTCAGACCTGCCGCGAACGGGCCAGCGGCGGGTTCTCGGAGAAGTAGCGCACGATGCCGCGCAGCAGGGCGTCGGCCAGCTCGTCCTGGAAGGCCGGGTTGCGCAGGCGCCTCTCCTCGTCGGGGTTGCTGATGAAGGCCGTCTCCACCAGCACGCTGGGGATGTCCGGCGCCCGCAGCACCGCGAAATTCGCCTGTTCGACGCGCGGCTTGTGCAGCCGTCCGACCCGACCGACCTCGCCGAGCAGCGCATGGCCGAAGCGCAGGCTGTCCTTGATCTGGGCGGTGGTGCTCATGTCCAGCAGCGCGCGCTGCACGGTGGCGTCCTGTGCCCGCACGTTGAGCCCGCCGACCAGGTCGGAGTCGTTCTCCTTGTTGGCCATCCACTGGGCGGCCGCACTGGTGGCGCCGCGCGTGCTCAGGGCATAGACGCTGGCACCCTGCGGCCGGGGGGAGTAGAAGGCATCGGCGTGGATGCTGACGAACAGGTCGGCCTGCACCCGCTGTGCTTTCTCGACCCGCACCCGCAGGGGCACGAAGTGGTCGCTGTCGCGGGTCATGAAGGCGCGCATCGCGTGGCCGTTGACACGGGTGGCGTTGATGCGGTCGCGCAGCCGCCGGGCAATGGCCAGCACCACGTCCTTCTCGCGCGTGCCGCCCGGTCCGATGGCGCCCGGGTCCTCGCCGCCGTGGCCCGCATCCAGCGCCACGATGATCAGCCGGTCCGTGCGCCTGGGTCCCACGACCGGGCGCTTGCTGCTGCCTGAGCGGCCGGGCGAGGGTGCCGGCGCGGCAGCGGTGACCGTGCCGGCGCCGGCCGCGGAGCCGCCCTGGGCCTTGCGGCTTTCCCGCTCGGCGATCAGCGCACCCAGCGGATCGGAGAACTCCCCTGCGGCCGGGCCGGTGCCCCCCGTCTCCAGGCCCAGCAGGGCGGCTGCGCGCTCGCTGGCTGCATCCAGCTCGCGCATGCGCTGGGCGATCAGGCGCTCCAGCGGGTCGGGCGGGTGGGCCGGGTACAGGTCCAGCACCAGCCGGTAGCGGTAGGCCGCCACCGGGTCGAGCTGGAACACCTGCGGCTTGATCGGCTGCCTGAGGTCGATCACCAGCCGAACCACCTCCGGCGCATTCTGGGCCACCCGGATGCCGGCAATGTTGGGGTCGTCCGGACTGAGCTTGCCCACCAGCTCACGCAGGCCGGGCAGCAGGTCCATGCCCTCGATGTCCACCACCAGGCGGTGCGGAGCGGACACCATGAAATGCCGCGTCCTGAGGGCCCCGTCGGATTCGATCGTGACCCGGGTGTAGTCTTCGGCCGGCCACAGCCGGACCGCCAGCACCTGGGCGCCGCGCGCAATCTCCTGCGTGCCCAGCAGCAGCGCCAGCGAGCCCGCGCGCAGAATGGCGCGCCGGTCCAGCCGGGGGGGCAGGCGCATCACCCCAGGGCCTCCAGGAGCTGACGCCCGCGCGCGGTGGCGGCGCGGGCCCGCACGATGCGGTGGTCGTCGGCATGGGGGTCGGGGTGCTTGTCCATGGGCAGGGTCTCGGCCCGGATCTCGATATCCAGATCGGCCGCGGGCATCACGCCGCTGGCGCGCTCGGGCCACTCGACCAGCTTGAGCCCGGGCGCAGCGAAAAGTTCGCGAAAGCCCGCGTCCTCCCATTCCCGCGGATCGTCGAAGCGGTAGAAGTCGAAGTGCCAGACGGACAGCGCCTCGCCGGGCGGCATCCAGGGGCAGTCCAGGCTGCTGTGCGGCTCGACGACCGCATAGGTCGGGCTCTTGATGCGGCCTTCGACACCGAGCGCGCGCAGCAGGTGCCGCACCAGGGTGGTCTTGCCGGCGCCCAGGTCGCCCCGCAGGGCGATGACGGCATCGGCCAGGGCCGGACAGGCCGCGAGGGTGGCCGCGAAATCCGCCGTGTCGGCTTCGCAGTTCCAGTGCCCCTGCCATGCATCGGGCAGCCCAGTACCCGCGGTCTCCGCAGCGGAGCCGCTTCCTACAATGCTTGCCTGATGAAGACCGTTCCTGATGCTGCTCAATTCGTCTCGCGCCTGCAGGCCTGGGGCCAGGAACTCGGATTCTCCCAAATCGGGGTGGCCGGTGTCGACCTTTCTGACGCAGAAAGCGGACTTCGGGACTGGCTGGCGGCCGGATTTCACGGTTCCATGGCCTACATGGCGACACATGGACTGAGGCGCGCACGCCCGGCCGAGCTGGTCCCGGGCACCGTCAGCGTGATCACCGCACGCATGGACTACCTGCCGCAGGGCACACCGGCCGACTGGACGGATGACGAGCTGCGGCGGCTGCAGCGCACGGGCGAGGCGGTGGTCTCGGTCTATGCACGGGGGCGCGACTACCACAAGGTGCTGCGCGGCCGGCTGCAGAAGCTGGCCGGCCGCATCGCCGGCGAGGTGGGTCCGTTCGGCCACCGGGTGTTCACCGACTCGGCACCGGTGCTCGAGGCCGAGCTGGCGCGGCGCAGCGGCCAGGGCTGGCGCGGCAAGCACACCCTGATCCTCAACCGCGAAGGCGGCTCCATGTTCTTCCTGGGCGAGATCTACGTCGACCTGGCCCTGCCTCCGACCGCTCCGGTCACCGAGCACTGCGGCGGCTGCAGCGCCTGCCTCCAGGCCTGTCCGACCGGCGCCATCGTCGCGCCCTACCGGCTCGATGCGCGCCGCTGCATTTCCTACCTCACCATCGAGCACGACGGGCCGATCCCGCCCGAGCTGCGGCCTCTGATGGGCAACCGCATCTACGGCTGCGACGACTGCCAGCTGGTGTGCCCCTGGAACAAGTTCGCCCGTCTCAGTCCGCTGCCCGACTTCGATCCGCGCCAGGCGCTGGTGGGTCAAGGCCTGCCCGGGCTGTTCGCCTGGGACGAGTCCGAGTTCCTGCGGCGCACCGAAGGCAGCGCGATCCGCCGCATCGGTCACGAGCGCTGGCTGCGCAACCTCGCGGTGGCCATGGGCAACGCCCTGCGCGGGGCAACCGGCGCCGCGCAGCGCCAGTCCCTCACCGATGCCCTGCGTGCGCGCGCCGACCACCCGAGCGCGCTGGTGCGCGAGCATGTGGCGTGGGCCCTGGCCCAGGCACCCGGTCAGGCGGGCGCGTAGCGCTGCCGCAGCTCGCGCTTGAGCAGCTTGCCGCTCGGGTTCTTGGGCAGGGACTCGGTGAACACCACGCGCTTGGGCGCCTTGAAGTGGGCCATGTGCTCGCTGCAGTGCGCCATGACCTCGGCTTCTGTCAGGCTCTGGCCGGCCTTGACCACGATCACCGCGGTCACGGCCTCGACCCATTTCGGATCGGGCAGGCCGATCACCGCCACCTCGCTGACGGCCGGCAGGCGGTAGATCATCTCCTCGACCTCGCGGCTGGCGACGTTCTCGCCGCCGGTCTTGATCATGTCCTTCTTGCGGTCGACCACGCTGATGTAGCCTTCCTCGTCGATGGTGGCCAGGTCGCCGCTGTGGAACCAGCCGCCGGCAAACGCGGCCGCGGTCCGTTCGGGGTCGTTGAAATAGCCGAGCATCAGGTGCGGCGATCGGTGCACGATCTCGCCGACCTCGCCCGGCTTCACATCCCGCATCTCGTCGTCGACGACGCGGGTCTCCACATTCAGCACCGCCTTGCCGCAGGAGCCGGGCTTGCGCAGCTGGTCCTCGGGCGCCAGCATGGTGGCCAGCGGCGCGATCTCGGTCTGGCCGTACAGGTTCCACAGCCGCACGGCGGGCAGGCGCGAGGCCAGCTCCTTGAGCACCTCCACCGGCATGATGGACGCGCCGTAGTAGCCCTTGGCCAGGTGCCCGAGCCTGCCGGGGTCGAACAGCGGCGAGCGCAGCAGCGCGATCCAGACCGTCGGCGGGGCAAAGAAGCTGGTGATGCGATGCTGTTCGAGCAGCGCCAGCAGGTGGTCGGGCGTCGGCTTGCCGGTGATCACGTTGCTGCTGCCGATGTAGATGGCCGGCCCGAAGAACACGTCCAGCTGGGCGCAGTGGTACAGGGGGAGGGCGTGCAGCGTGCGGTCCTCCTCGGCGATGCCGGCGTTGATGACGCAGCTGACGTACTGCCAGAGCACCGCGTCGTGGGTCAGCATCGCCCCCTTGGGGCTCGACTCGGTACCGCTGGTGTAGACGATCTGGGCCAGGTCGGTGCCCTGGATGCCCGTCTCGGGCAGGGGGTCTGTGCACGAGGCCAGGTCGTCGAAGCTGTGCATGCCCCCGACCGGCTCGCCCGGGTCCTCGGACGGCAGCCAGATGAACTGGCCGACCCGGGTGTCCAGCGCGGCGGCGTCACGGGCCAGCGTGGCCAGGCCGCTGTCGGTGGCCAGCGTCCGGGCGCCCGCGTGGCGCAGGATGTAGGCCACTTCCTCGGCCTTGAGCATGAAGTTGATCGGTACCAGCACCGCACCGCGGCGGGCGAGGGCAAAGCGCAGCGCGGCAAAGCCGTGCGAATTGCGGGCCAGCACGGCGACCTTGTCGCCCTCGCCGACGCCGATGCGGTGCAGGCCGGCCGCCAGGCGGCTGACCAGGGCATCGAATTCGGCGTAGGTCCAGCAGACCGGGCCGCAGACGATGGCGGTCTTGCCGGGCAGGCGGCAGGCACTGCGGTGCAGGACATCGGCGATGGTCTGGCGGCGAACGGCCGGGTTCATGCGGGGTCTCCTTGCGGTGGATGAGCTGGTGGTTGGGTGCCGACAGGTGTACCCGATCCGTGGCCCGCCGCCCATCGTGTTTCCACCATGCCGCGTGCCCGGCGTGTCACCTTTGCTCACCACGCGTCGCTGCCAGCCGGCGGCGGTGCGGGCTATGATCTGCGGCATCCATGAAGCTGGACTGGCCACCTCCCCACTTCCTGGTCCGCTGGGGCCGGCAGGCGCGCGCGGCCTGGCTGTCCTGGTGGCATGTGATCCTGATCGGCGCCGAGATCCTGTGGCTGGCGGCCCTGCCGTCCAGCTACCGTCGCGGACCCCAGCGCACCGCGGTGCTCACGCACCTGGTGCAGGCCACCCTGCCGCAGGTCAACAGCTTTCTGGTGCTCTCGGCGCTGGTCAGCCTGGT
Organism: Burkholderiales bacterium; assembly: GCA_006227825.1. Taxonomy (GTDB): domain Bacteria; phylum Pseudomonadota; class Gammaproteobacteria; order Burkholderiales; family Burkholderiaceae_C; genus Hydrogenophaga. The sequence continues at coordinate 7,008 of SBFS01000265.1, forward strand.
GCTGATCCGCATCGTGGTCGCGACCGCCTCCAGCTATGGGCTGTCCCAGTACGCCCTCGAGGTGCTGGTGCGCACCCTGGTGCTCGAACTCATCCCGCTCTATGCCGCCATGTACGTCGCCTTGCGTTACGCACTGCCCGGCGCGCAGGATCTGCGGCGCCACCTGGCCGGGCAACTGCGCGAGGGCCAGGAGGTGGAGCACCAGGACCTGCTGCGCAGCGAACTGCTGCCCCGTGCCCTGGGCGCCGGCCTGTCGGTCATGATGCTCGCCGGCCTGAGCGGCGTGATCGCGCTGGTGCTGACCTACATCAACGTCTACGGGCTCTCGCCCTGGGGGCTGACGGACTACACCCGCGGCGTGGGCTCGGTGTTCACGCCGGCGGTCTCGCTCATCTTCGCGCTCAAGACGCTGTTCTTCAGCCTGGCGGTGGCCATCGTGCCGTTTGCGGCCAGCGCCCAGCGCGATGTGCAGGGCAGGTTCTCCCGACGCAGCGACATTTCCGAGTTTGCCCGCCTGCTTTCGGTCATCCTCATCGTCGAGGTGATTTCACTGGTCGGCAACTACTATTGAGCGACACTGGCGCCCCATGAACCCCGACAACCGTCCGATTCCGCCGGCCCCGTCCGACCCGCCACCGGTGCGCCACCTCGAGACCAAGGCGGCGCTGCTGCTGCTGGCCATGCTGCTGCTGCTGGTGTCCTCGATCGTCTACGTGATGTACGCGCGCGGCCTGTTCGAGAGCACACAGCGCCTGGTGCTGATATCGGACGACTCCGAGGGCGTGGTGGTCGGCATGGACATGACCTTTGCCGGCTTTTCCATCGGCCGGGTCTCGCGCATCGAGCTGGGCGAGGATGGCAATGCCCGCATCCTGATCGACGTTCCCACGCGGGATGCGCGCTGGCTCAGGACGTCCAGCGTCTTCACCATGGAGCGCAGCCTGGTCGGTGGCACGCGCATCCGGGCTTACAGCGGTGTGCTGGACGATCCGCCGCTGGAGGACGGGGCGGAGCGCCATGTGCTGCGCGGCGACGCATCGGCCGAGATCCCGCGCCTGACCGCCCAGGTGCGTGACCTGCTGGACAACCTCAACGCCCTGACCGCGCCCGACGGCGCGCTGGCCGGCAGCCTGTCCAACGTGCAGGATGTGACCGGGCAGCTCAAGGGTCCGCAGGGGGCCCTGGGCGTGCTGATGGGCAACGAGACCGACGCGCAGAAGGTGGTCTCGACCATCGAGGCGGCCCATGCGCTGCTGGCGCGCTCCGATGCGCTGGTCGGCCGGCTGGACACCCTGGTGGCCCGGGCCGACCGCCAGGTCTTCGGTGCGCCTGGCGCAGCGGCCGGCCCGGGGGCCGATGCCGGTCTGGTCGGTGATGTGCGCGCCGTGGCGGTCCAGCTCGATGGCCTTCTGGCCGACACCCGCGCGACGCTGCAGAAGGTCGATGCCGTGCTGGTCGAAGCGCAGGGCATCGCCAGCAACACCCGGGAGGCGACGACCGATCTGGGCGCGCTGCGGGCCGAGGTGGAGTCCAACCTGCGGCAGATCGAGTCCCTGGTCACCGACATCAACCGCCGCTGGCCGTTCGCCCGCGACACGGAGATCCGCCTGCCATGAAGCCGTCACCGGGCACCCTGGGCCGGGCAGCGGCCCTCTGTATCTCCGCCATGGTCCTGGCGGCCTGCAGCAGCACGCCACCGCCACCGGACTGGCAGATGAACGCGCGGGCCAGCCTCGAGCGGGCGCAGAAGGCGGCCTTGACCGGCCTGACGTCCATCGAGGCGGCCGAGATGGCGCGGGTCAGGCGCGAGCTGGCGCGCACGGGACGTGCAGACCTGATGGCCCGCGCCGAGCTGGCCCTGTGCGCGACCCGGGTGGCTGCCCTCGATTTCAGCGCCTGCGAGGCGTTCGAGGCGCTGGCGGCCGATGCGGCCGAGAACGAGCGCGCCTATGCGCGCTACCTCCAGGGGCGCCCGTGGGCGGGCGATGCCGTCTGGCTGCCCGAGGTGCAGCGTCCGCTGGCGGCGGGCGGAGATGCCGCGCGCCAGGCCCTGGCGGCTGTGCCCGACCCCCTGTCGCGGCTGGTGGCTGCCGGCGTGCTGATGCGCCGTGGCGATGCGTCGCCCGAGGTGATCGCGCAGGCGGTCGAGACCGCCTCGGCGCAGGGCTGGAGCCGGCCCCTGCTGGCCTGGCTGGGCGTTCAGCGCGACCGGGCCCGGGCCGCCGGCGACCAGGCGCAGGCCGAGCGGCTGCAGCGCCGCATGGAGCTCATCCTGCGTCCTCCCCGCTGAACGGCCCCAGCCAGCGCGCGCGCCAGTCGTCGGTCCAGCCGGCCAGCCGCTGTGCGATCGTGCCCGCGCGCGCCGCAAGGCCGAGGTGCAACGCCGCCTCGCCGAGGGCACGCTCGGGCTGCTCCAGGTCGAGGGCGAGGGCACCGTTCTGCTTGCTCAGCTTCTGCCCGTCGGCGGCCAGCACCAGGGGTGTGTGCAGATAGCGGGGCACCGGTGCTCCCAGGGCTTGCTGCAGCAGGATCTGTCGCGGCGTGTTGTCGGCCAGGTCCTGGCCACGAACGATGTGGGTGATGCCCTGCAGTGCGTCGTCGACGACGACCGCCAGCTGGTAGGCCCACAGCCCGTCGGCGCGCCGCAGCACGAAGTCGCCCACCTCGGCCGCCACGTCCTGCACCTGCTCGCCCAGCCTGCGGTCGGTCCATCGCACCCTCGCTGCCGGCCCGTCGGGGACGCGAAAGCGCCAGGCGCGCGCCGGCCGCCCGCGCAGGCCGCCATGCTCGGGCCGGCAGGTGCCGGGGTAGACCGCGGCATGGTGCCGCTCGCGCGCCTGTCCCGCCTGCGCCATGGCCTCCTCGATGTCCTTGCGCGAACAGGCGCAGGGGTAGGCCAGTCCTGCCTGCACCAGCCGGTCCAGCGCCTGCCGGTAGAGCGTGCCCCGCCCCGACTGGCGGACCACCGGCCCGTCGCTGACCAGGCCGCAGCGGGCGAGCTGCTCCAGAATCATCCGGTCGGCGCCGGGCACGCAGCGCGGGGTGTCCACGTCCTCGATGCGCACCAGCCACTGACCGCCATGTGCGCGTGCGTCCAGCCAGCTCGCCAGCGCGGCCACCAGCGAGCCCGCGTGCAGCGGGCCGGTGGGGGAGGGCGCGAACCGGCCCCGGTAGGTACCGGTGGTGGCCACCGGGGAGACGTCAGGCCAGGTGGGCTCGGCCACGGCGACTGGCGCAGTCAGGCCACCATCTCCAGTGCCAGTTCGAGGCCGGAGATGAAGGCATCCTCGACCCGGTGTCCGAGGCACCAGTCGCCACACAGGCCCAGTCCCAGTGCCGGGTCGTACAGGTGGCTGCGCCCCAGCGGCGTCTGCGTCTGCGCGTAGCGCCAGCGGTGGACCACGGCGTGGGTGGGCGTGGCCCGGATGCCGGTGATTTCGGCAAAACCGCGCAGCAGCTTGCCCTTGACCCGCTCCGGGTCGTCCTCCAGGTGTTTGGCCGACCAGTCGGGCGCCGCCTGGATGGTCCAGCGTTCGATCGGTTCACGTCCGGGCTTGCTGCCCTCGCGTGCCAGCCAGCTGATCCGGTGGTGGGTGCTGCGCGCGGCGTTCCACTGCGGGCCGAGGTGGCTGATGCCAGGCTGCATCGCCTGGGGAAAAGCGACCATCAGCGTCCAGCAGGGGGCCACATGCACGGGGGTCAATGCCTGGCGCAGTTCCGGCGCAAGCCCGGACGACAGCAGCAGCTCGTGGGCCTGGGGGTGCGGCAGGGCCAGCACCACCCGGTCGAAGCCGCCGGCCACCTGCTGTCCACCGTCGCTGCCTTCCAGGCGCAACTGCCACTGGTCCGGATGCAGCGCGTCGCGCTCGATCTGGACGACCCGCGTCTGCAGCCGCGCCTGCGCAGGCAGGCCGCCGTGGCGCTCGGGGTGCAGCAGGGGGTCTGCCCAGTGGGTCACCAGGGCGCTCATGCCGGGCCGGGCCACGAAATGGGGTTCGCGCGGTGGCGGCGCGCTGGCCAGCACATGACCGAGTTCGTCGAGCACCCGCACGGTGCTGACCGCCCAGGGCCGCACCACGTCCTGGGCCGTCAGCAGCGCCCGCGCAAAGCGCGTGTCGCGCACGGTGAAGTACTGCGTTCCGTGGTCGAAGCCGCCGAATTCGCTGCGCCGCGTGGCCATGCGGCCGCCGAAGCCGCGGCTTTTTTCGAACAGGCTCACCGGGTGACCCGCCTGCAGCAGGGTGCGGGCGCAGGCCACCCCGGCCATGCCGGCCCCGACCACGGCCACGTGCGGGCGGGCCGCCGCCGCCTGGCCGGAGGCCGTGGCAGTCGTGCGCGAGCGGGGTGTCCGGCGGGAGGAACGTGCGGCAGCGGGTCTGGGCATGGTATTGAACCGGTGGGGAATGCCCGAGACTGTATCAGCGCAGCCGGGTGTCTGTCCGCTTGCCGGTCAGGCCTGGTGGTGCCGGGTCAGCAGGGCATGCCGGGTCGCGGGGTGCTGCAGCCGCTCCAGCCACCAGGCCAGCGCCCGGCGCTGCTCCAGCGGACCGCGTGGCTGGCGCCAGGCATAGGCGAGCTGGACTTCGCGCGCAGCGCCCTGGACCTGCTTGACCACCAGGCGACCGGCATCGATGAAGGGCTGGGCCAGCGGCCGGGGCAGGAATCCGGCGCCCAGCCCGCGCAGCTGGGCATCCAGCTTGTGCTGCATGGTCGGCACGGTCAGCACGTCCTGGCCGGGCGCCAGGTTGTGCGAACGGCCCCGTCCGCGCTGGGTGCTGTCGGCCACCGCCACGGCCCGGTGGGCAAAGCGTTCCTCGTCGGCCAGGCTGTGCCGCAGCGGGGCCAGCGGGTGGTGGGGCGCCACCGCAAAGACGAATTCGACGGTGCCCAGCGGTGCGCTGCGGATGTCGCTCTGGTTGACGTCGCCCGTCACGCCCAGCGCCAGGTCGGCCTGGCCGCTGAGCAGGGCTTCCAGCGTTCCGGACAGGGTCTCGGCGCGCAGGCGCAGGCGGGTGGGGCCACCCTGGGCGTAGAAGGCCTCGAACAGTTCGAACAGCGTGCTGCGGGCGATGATGGCATCGGCCGCGAGGGTGAACTCGGGCTCCCAGCCGGTCGCCACCCGCTTGACCCGCTGGGCCACCGCATCCAGCTCGTCCAGCAGGTACTGCCCGGAGCGCAGCAGCTCGGCGCCGGCAGGTGTCAGCCGGGCCCGGCGCGCGCTGCGGTCGAACAGCAGCACGTCCAGCGCCTCCTCGATCTGGCGCACCCGGTAGGTCAGTGCGCTGGGCACCATGCCCAGCTCCCGCGCGGCGGCGGCCATGCTGCCGAGCCGGGCGATCGCCTCGAGCAGGCCGAGGTTGTCGGCGGAGAGGACGGTGCGGACGGAGGAGGAGGCCATGAGCTGCCGACGATTCAATTGGATCGAACAATAGCATCAAATCCGTGCGAACTGGACACCATGTTGCCTGTCCACAATGCAGGCAGTCTTTCCGGCGGCCGTCCTCGCAGACGTTCCCGCCCCAGCCAGCAGGAGCCACAGCCACATGATGCAGATCCGACGTTCAGAAGCCCGGGGACAAGCCGACCACGGCTGGTTGCAGAGCCACCACTCGTTCTCGTTCGCCGACTACTTCGACCCGGCGTGGATGGGCTGGGGCAACCTGCGCGTGATCAACGAGGACCGGATCGCACCGGGCACCGGCTTCGGCACCCACGGCCACCGGGACATGGAGATCATCAGCTACGTCCTCAAGGGCAACCTGGCCCACAGGGACAGCATGGGCAATGTGCAGGGCATCGTTCCCGGCGAGGTGCAGCGCATGAGTGCCGGCACCGGCGTGCGGCACAGCGAGTTCAACCACGATCCGGCCGGTCAGACCCATTTCCTCCAGATCTGGATCGAGCCGGACCGGCTCGGCGTCGAGCCCGGGTACGAACAGAAGCGCTTCGACGATGCCGAGAAGCGGGGACGCTTGCGGCTGGTGGCTGCGCCCGGCGGCGAGTCGGGGGCCGTGGCCCTCCATGCCGACGCCCGCATGTACGCCGGCCTGTTCGACGGGCAGGAGCGCGACCGGCTGGCGCTGTCCGGTGGCCGCAAGGCCTATGTCCACCTGGTCAGGGGGGAGCTGACGGTCAACGGCCAGCGCCTGTGCGGCGGCGATGCGCTGGCGCTCGATGCGGAGCCCGCGATCGAACTGGGCGAAGGCATCGATGCCGAGGTGCTGGTGTTCGACCTGCAGCCCTGATTTCCTCGCCCTTCTTCCCTTTTCACATCACCCTTTCCTCAACCCGGCCGGGCCCGTGGGCGGCTGCGGCCAATACATCGACAGGAGTCACTTCACATGGCCGACATCGTGGTCGTCTATCACTCGGGCTACGGTCACACCCAGCGCATGGCGCAGGCGGTGGCCGAGGGCGCCTGCGCCGAGCTGCTGGCCATCGACGCCGACGGCAACCTGCCCGATGGCGGATGGGACGCGCTGGACGCGGCCGACGCGATCATCATGGGCTCGCCCACCTACATGGGCACGGTGAGCTGGCAGTTCAAGAAATTTGCCGACGCCTCCAGCAAGGCCTGGTTCGCGCAGGCCTGGAAGGACAAGGTGTTCGCCGGCTTCACCAACAGCGCCACCATGAACGGGGACAAGCTGTCCACCCTGCACTACCTGTTCACCCTGGCCATGCAGCACAGCGGCATCTGGGTGGGCACCGGCCTCATGCCCAGCAACAGCAAGTCGGCCCAGCGCAACGACATCAACTACGTGGGTTCGTTCAGCGGTGCCATGGCCCAGAGCCCGTCGGACGCCGGTGCCGCCGAGATGCTGCCCGGCGACCTGGAGACCGCGCGCCTGTTCGGTGCCCGCGTGGCCGAAGTGACGCAGCGCTTGCGGGGCTGACCCCGCCGCCACGGCGCGCTACCATCGCGCCATGGCCATCATCAACATCCTTCCGTGGGCGGACTGGCTGGCGCTGGCCGCCTTTTTCGCACTGTGGATGGGCTATGCCTGGTTCGCGCGCGTCTGGGGCCGCCGCCAGGGCTCGCTGCTGGTCACCACCAACCGCTACCGCGCCTACTGGATGCGCCAGGCCGCCCTGCGCGACCCGCGCATGCTCGACGGCCTGATCACCCAGACGCTGTCGAACACGCCGACCTTCTTCTCCTCCACCTCCATCCTGGTCATCGGTGCCCTGTTCGCCCTGCTGGGAACGACGGAGAAGGCCACCGAACTCATGAGCGAGATCCCCTTCGCGCAGACGGTGCCGCTGGTGGTGTTCGAGTTCAAGATCCTGGTGCTGGTGGGCATCTTCGTCTACGCCTTCTTCCGGTTCTCCTGGTGCATGCGGCAGTACACCTTCGTCGCGCTGGTCATCGGGGCCATGCCGCCGCCCCACGAGTTCGAGTCGGGCAAGTTCGATCTCAAGCAGTACGCCGACCGGGCCGCCGCCATGGTGGGCGCTGCCGCCGAGACGTTCAATGACGGCCTGCGCGCCTACTACTTCTCCTTCGCGGCCATGGCCTGGTTCATCTCGCCGCTGGCCATGGTGCTGGCCACCGTGCTGGTGGTGCTCATCCTCTACAGCCGGGAGTTCCGCTCCGAGGTGCTGCACATCCTGCGCGAGGAGGGTGGTTCCGGCCGCTGAGCCTGCGCGGTCCCGCCATCAGGGTCCGTAAAATCAGGCAGATGTTCGTTCACCTGCGCCTGCACACCGAGTTCTCCGTCGTCGACGGTACCTGCCGTATCGACGAGGTCATTCAGGCCGCCGCGGCCGATGGCCAGCCCGCCCTGGCCATCACCGACCTGGGCAACCTGTTCGGCGCGGTCAAGTTCTACAAGGAAGCGCGTGGCGCCGGCGTCAAGCCGGTGCTGGGCGCGGAGATCCTGCTGCAGGGCTATGGCGAGGCAACCGGCACCGGACAGCCCGGCCAGCCGCAGGCAGCGCCCCGGGTTCTGCTGCTGGCGCAGGACCACCAGGGCTACCTCAACCTGTGCGAGCTGCTGGCGCGGGCCTGGACCCGCAACGACGGCCGGGCACAGGCCGTGGTGCGGCGCGAGTGGCTGCAGGAGCTGGCCGACGGCCTGATCCTTCTCTCGGGTGCGCAGGCCGGACCGGTCGGCCAGGCGCTGATCCAGGGCGACGAGGCCCGGGCCGGCGACATCGCGCTGCAACTGGCCAGCCTGTTTCCGCACCGCTTCTACATCGAGCTGCAGCGCGCAGGCCGGGCCGATGACGAGCGCCATGTGGCGGCGGCGGTTCAGCTGGCGGCCCGCCTGCGCCTGCCGGTGGTGGCCACCCACCCGGTGCAGTACCTCACGGCCGACGATCACGAGGCCCACGAGGCCCGCGTCTGCATCGCCGAGGGCGAGATCCTGGGCAACCCCCGGCGCGTCCGGCGTTTCACCCGGGAGCAGTACTTCAAGAGCACGGCCGAGATGCAGGCCCTGTTCGCCGACCTGCCCAGCGCCCTGTCCAACGCGGTCGAGATCGCGCGCCGCTGCAACCTCGCCCTGACCCTGGGCAAGCCGCAGCTGCCGGATTTCCCGACGCCGCTGGTCGACGGCGTGCCCATGCCGATGGAGGAGTTCTTCCGCCAGTCGTCCTGCGAGGGCCTGGAGGCGCGCCTGCGCCACCTGTACCCCGACCCGGCACGGCGCGATGCCGAGCGGCCGCGCTACTTCGAGCGTCTGGAGTTCGAGATCGACACCATCCTCAAGATGGGGTTTCCGGGCTACTTCCTCATCGTGAGCGACTTCATCAAGTGGGCCAAGGACAACGGCTGCCCGGTCGGTCCGGGGCGTGGCTCCGGCGCCGGCTCGCTGGTGGCCTATGCGCTGCTGATCACCGACCTGGACCCGCTGCAGTACAACCTGCTGTTCGAGCGCTTCCTGAACCCGGAGCGGGTGTCCATGCCCGACTTCGACATCGACTTCTGCCAGGCCAACCGCGACCGGGTCATCGACTACGTCAAGGAGCGCTACGGCAAGGACGCGGTCAGCCAGATCGCGACCTTCGGCACCATGGCCGCGCGTGCGGCCATCCGCGACGTCGGGCGCGTGCTCGACATGTCCTACGGCTTCTGCGACGGCATCTCCAAGCTCATTCCCAACAAGCCCGGGATGAGCGTGACCCTGCAATACCCTCCCAGTCCGAAGAAGGAGGGCGACAAGAACAACTACGCCATCGAGATGGAGCCGCAGCTGGCCGAACGCATCGAGAAGGAAGAGGACGTCCGCACCCTGATCGAGCTGGCGCAGAAGCTCGAAGGCATGACCCGCAACATCGGCATGCACGCCGGCGGGGTCCTGATCGCGCCCGGCAAGCTCACCGACTTCTGTCCGCTCTACATGCAGCCGGGCAGCGGCTCGGCGGTCAGCCAGTACGACAAGGACGATGTCGAGGCGATCGGCCTGGTCAAGTTCGACTTCCTGGGCCTGGCCACGCTGACCATCCTGGAGATCGCGCGCGAGCTGATCATGAAGCGGCACAAGGGCCGGGAGAACTTCCGTTTCGAGGACGTGCCGCTGGACGACCCGAAGGTGTACGCGCTGTTCTCGCGCGGACAGACCGAGGCCGTGTTCCAGTTTGAAAGCCGCGGCATGCAGGGCATGCTGCGCGATGCCAAGCCCACGCGCCTGGAGGACCTGATCGCGCTGAACGCGCTGTACCGGCCGGGCCCGATGGACCTGATCCCCAGCTTCGTGGCGCGCAAGCACGGGCGCGAGGAGGTCGTCTACCCGCACCCGGCCGTGGCCGACATGCTCAGCGAGACCTACGGCATCATGGTCTACCAGGAGCAGGTCATGCAGACGGCGCAGATCCTGGGCGGATATTCGCTCGGCGGCGCCGACCTGCTGCGCCGGGCCATGGGCAAGAAGAAGCCCGAGGAGATGGCCGAGCACCGCGAGAAGTTCCGCGCCGGTGCGCTCAGGACCCACGGCATCCCGCAGGACAAGGCCGACGAGGTCTTCGACCTGATGGAGAAGTTTGCCGGCTACGGCTTCAACAAGTCGCACGCCGCCGCCTATTCGCTGCTGGCCTACCACACGGCGTGGCTGAAGGTGCACTACACGGCCGAATTCTTCTGCGGCAACATGACCGTGGAGATGGACAACACCGACAAGCTCAAGGTGCTGGTCGAGGATGC
>SBFS01000213.1 GCA_006227825.1 Burkholderiales bacterium
GCGCCGGCCGGACGAGGTGGTGGTGGTGCTGGAGACCGCGCTGCCGATCAAGTTCGCCGAAACCATCCGTGAGGCCACCGGCCGGGATCCGCAGCGCCCCGCGCGCTTCGAGGGCATCGAGAACCTGCCGCGGCGGGTCTGCGTCATGCCAGCCGATGTGGAGGCCATCAAGCGCCACATCCGCGAACACTGCCCGGTGGCATGAGCGTATCGAGGTGGCCATGAGGGTGGTGGGTTTTTCAGGCTTTTCCGGCGCCGGCAAGACGACGCTGATGGAAGGGGTGATACGGGCGCTGCGGGCACAGGGGCAGAGGGTGTCGGTGGTCAAGCACGCGCACCACGGCCTGGTGGTGGACCAGCCGGGCAAGGACAGCTGGCGGCACCGCGAGGCCGGGGCGTATGAGGTGGTGGCCGCCTCCAGCGAGCACCTGATGCTGGTGCGCAGCTTCGAGCGGCCCCAGGCGCTGTCACCGCACGACCTGATCCGCGCGTTGCATCCGGGTGTGGACTGGGTGCTGGTGGAGGGTTTCCGGGACAGCAACCTGCTCAGGATCGAGGTCTGGCGGCACGAGACGGGTCACCCGGCCCGGTACCCCGACGACGCCTTCATCGTGGCCATAGCGACCGACAGCCCTGAGCGCATGCCTGAGGCCACCCTGCGGCCGGTGCTGGATTTGAACCGGCCCGATGCACTCGCGCAGTGGCTGCTCGACAATGGAACCCGGTTCGACTACGACCCGCAGGCGTATCTCTGAAGCCTTTGTCCCCATGGGCTGACCCCAAGCAGACAGGATGCCAGGCATGACTTCATCGACCCCGGGCCAGCGTGCTCCCCTGATGGCACTGGACCAGGCGCTGGCTGAACTGCTCCGGCGGGTGAAACCGCTGGTGGCCAGCGAGCCCGTGGCGGCGGTCGACGCCGACCGTCGCATCCTCGCCGAAGATCTGGTCTCGGCCCTGCATGTGCCCCCGCAGGACAACACGTCGATGGACGGCTATGCGGTGCGCTCGGCCGACGTGACCGCGCCCGGTGTCGTGCTGCCGGTGTCGCAGCGCATCGCGGCCGGCCACGCGGGTCAGCCGCTGGAGCCGGGCACCTGCGCCCGCATCTTCACCGGCGCCCCGATGCCGGCGGGCGCGGATGCGGTTGTCATGCAGGAGGACACCCGGGAGGTGGGCGGCAACATCCACGGTGTGCACATCGATGCGGTGCCGCAGCCCGGACAATGGATCCGCCGGGCCGGCGAGGACATCGCCTGCGGGGCGGTGATCCTGCATCGGGGCACGCGCCTGTCGCCTGCCTCCATCGGGCTGGCGGCGAGCATCGGGCGGGCCCGCCTGACGGTCGTGGCGCGGCCGCGCGTGGCCCTGTTCTCGACCGGCGACGAGCTGGTCATGCCGGGCGAGGTGGATCCGGGGGACATGGCGCCAGGGGCCATCTACAACTCCAACCGCTTCTTCCTGCGCCTGCTGCTGCAGCGTCTGGGTTGCGAGGTCAGCGATCTGGGCATCGTGCCGGACCGGCGCGACCTGACCCTGGCCGCGCTCAGGACTGCCGCCGACCACCACGACCTGATCCTGACCAGCGGCGGTGTGTCGGTGGGTGAGGAGGACCACATCAAGCCGGCCGTCCAGCAGCTGGGCAGCCTCGATCTGTGGCAGATCGCGATGAAGCCCGGCAAGCCCTTTGCCTTCGGCAGCGTCGGGCGCGACGCCGGGGCTGGCGCCGCGGCCGGGGAATGTTGCCATTTCATCGGCTTGCCCGGCAACCCGGTGTCCAGTTTCGTGACATTCCTGTTGCTGGTGCGGCCCTTCCTGCTGCGGCTGCAGGGCGTGCCCGAGGCGGATTGCCTGTCTGCCATGCGGCCGTTGCGGCTGCGCGCCGACTTCGACCTGCCACGGGCCGACCGGCGACGCGAGTTCCTGCGGGTCCGTCGCAACGGCGATGGCGGTCTGGACCTTTTTCCCAACCAGAGTTCGGGCGTGCTGACGTCGGCCACCTGGGCCGACGGGCTGGTGGACAACCCGGCCGGCACCACCATTGCGCGTGGTGACCTGGTGGATTTCATCTCCCTCTCCGAGCTTCTCGCATGAAGATCCAGTTGCGTTATTTCGCCTCCATCCGTGAAGCCATCGGCACCGGCAGCGAAACGGTCGAGACCGGCGCGGCCACCGTGGCGGCGCTGCGCGACGAGCTGATCGCCCGCGGCGGGGCACACGCCCAGGCGCTGGCCCGTGGCCGCGCGGTGCGCGTGTCCATCGACCAGACCATGGCCGACGAGGCGGCCGCGCTGGCTGACGGCGCGGAGGTGGCTTTCTTCCCGCCGGTGACAGGGGGCTGAGCATGGACGCCCGCGTCAGCATCCAGACCGGGGATTTCGACCTGTCCGCCGAAGTCGCACGGCTGCGCGCGCAGGACAGCCGGGTCGGCGCCGTCTGCACCTTTGTCGGCACCGTCCGCGACCGAAACGACGGCCAGTCGGTGTCGACCATGGAGCTGGAACATTACCCCGGCATGACCGAGAAGGCCATCGAGGCAATGATCGACGAGGCATTCAGGCGCTTCGACATCTTCGGTGCGCGTGTGGTCCACCGCGTCGGCCTGTTGCAGCCGCGGGACCAGATCGTGCTGGTGGCCGTGACCTCGGCCCACCGGGGGGAGAGCTTCCAGGCCTGCGAGTTCCTGATGGACTACCTCAAGACCCAGGCCCCGTTCTGGAAGAAGGAACAGACGCCCGGGGGCGCCCGCTGGGTCGACGCGCGTGTCAGCGACGATGCCGCGCTGGCCCGGTGGGGAATCGAGAGCCGGAACACCTGAGGCGGCTGGCCCCGGGACATGCCCGGGGCGGCCACCGCTGCGCTGTCGCCCGGGTCGGCCGGCCTCAGTGCTGGCTGGCCGGCAGGCGCACCACCATGCCGTCGAGCGCCGGCGTGAGGAGGACCTGGCAGCTCAGGCGGCTGCCGGCCTGAGCGGGGCAGGCGGCGAAGTCCAGCATGTCGGTCTCGTCGGGCTGGGCCGGCGGCAGCTGGCTGCGCCAGGGTTCATCGATCATGACGTGGCAGGTGGCGCAGGTCAGGGTGCCGCCGCAGTCGGCTTCGATGCCGGGGATGTTGGCGTCGACAGCGGCCTTCATCAGGCTCTGGCCGGCAGCGGCCTGAAGGGTCTGCTCGATGCCGTCGGCGGCGATGATGCGCAGGGTGATCATGGGCGTATCCATTGGACGGAGGTCAGATGCGGCTGAAGTACTCGCGGCGGTCGAACTCGAGCTTGTCCTCGGCCTCGGCATGGCGCGCGGCTTCGGCGCGCTTGATGTGCAGGAAGTGGGCTGTGGCCGTCTCGCCCAGGCCCGTGGTCATCACGGGGTCGGCGGCGAGGGCGTCCAGGGCTGCGCCCAGCGTTGACGGGATCCGGTGGTGCCGCGGGTCGTAGGGGTCTTCGCTGGCGTTTGGCGGTGCGATGCGCCGTGACAGGCCGTCCAGACCGGCAGCCACCTGGGCGGCCATGTAGAGGTAAGGGTTGGCGGCGGGCTCGCCCAGGCGGTTCTCGATGCGGGTGGACGGGTCGCCGGCGCCGCCGACCACACGCAGCATGGCTCCGCGGTTGTCCCGTCCCCAGACGGCGGCCTGGGGCGCCAGGGCATGGGGCCGGAAGCGGCCGAAGCCGTTGGCCGTGGGGGTGCACAGGCAGGCCAGGGCGTCGGCGTGGGCCAGCAGACCTCCCAGCCAGTGGCAGCCGGTGTCCGACAGGGCATGGCTGGCCTCGCCCGGGTGGGTGCCGGGCGCGCTGCCGGCGCGCACGAAGGCATTGGCGCCGGTGTCCAGGCGCACCAGCGACTGGTGCAGATGCCAGCCGCTGGACATGATGCCGGGAAACGGCGGGCGGCACATGAAGGTGGCCAGGTAGCCGCAGCGCCTCAGCGCCTGGCGCACCCCGTTGCGGAACAGGACCATCTGGTCGGCGGCCGTGAGCGCGTCGGTGGCGTCGAACACGGCCTCGATCTGGCTGGGGCCGAGCTCGATCTCCAGCGACTGCAGGGGCAGGCCCAGATCCTGCGCGGTCTGCTGCACGATGCGCAGCACCGGCTCGGCCATGTCGGTCATGGCCTCGCCCTGCAACTGGTAGCCGGGGTGGATCATCTCGACGGCCGGCGGCAGGCCAGGCCAGGCCGCCAGTTCGGGGTCGAGCTGGGGTCGGCTGTCCAGCATGCGGTAGACGTGGAACTCGACCTCCAGTCCGACCCGCAGGCCGTGGCCGGTGGCCGCCAGCCGGGCCAGGGCGGCCTGCAGGACGCGGCGGCTGTCCATGGGCACGGGCGTGCCGTCCTGGAACCAGGGCTGGCATCGCAGCCAGGCCGTTCCGGGCGACCAGGGCAGCAGGACCAGGCTGTCCGGGTCGGGCAGCAGGACCAGGTTGGCTGCGCCGGCAAAGGCAGGGATGTCGTCGGTGGCGCCGCGCTCGAAGACTCTCCAGGCGGTTCGGTCGGCATGGTCCTTGAGCATGAGGGTGCCGACCATGCCGACGCCCTCGCGCAGCGCGCGCACGGCGGCGGCCGGCATCAGGGTCTTGCCGCGCAGCAGGCCATGGACGTCGCACCAGCCCAGGCGCACCCGCTCGATGCCGGCCTCCTCCAGCCGGCGGGCGACTTCTGAGCAGGCAGCCTCGCGGTCGGGGTCGTGCACGCCGCAGCGCACGGCAAAGCCGTCGGCCCGGGCGCTCACGCGGCCGATCCTTCGGCCGCCGGGGCCGGCACGTGGCCGGGATTTTTCCAGGGCGAGCGTGCGCGCCGCCCTTGCACCGCCGCCTGCCACCAGCTTTGCCAGCCCTCGGCGGGAGCGATGCCGTCGACGGTGTCCGGGCCGCAGATCTGCGCGTGCAGGGCAGGGTCGCCGATGCCCGGTGGCGTGCCACCGGCGGCCAGGTTGTCCATGGCCTGAAGCAGCATCCGCCGGTGGGCCATGATGACCTTGTCGGTCGTTCCCAGGTGTTCGCGTGTCCGGTCCTGGATCGGGCCCATGCTTTCGCAGGCCCACTGGTCGTGCACGTTGATGTCGTCCTCGCCCATGCCCAGGTAGGTGCGGTTCTGCTGTTCCTCGGGGTTGAAGCCCCAGTCGTTGTGGCGGCCGGCCCGGGGGATGTAGTCCGGCAGGGTGACGGCGGGCAGGCGCTGGTTGCGCATGGTGTCCTTGTCCACCGGGGCGTCGAAGCTGGTGAAGAAGGCGTACCAGTAGTTTCGGGTGTCGTCGACCGGCACATGCATCTGGGTGATGGTCATGGTTGGCGACAGGGGGATGACGAAGGTCTGGGGGAAGACCGCGTTGGTGACGCGCACGTGCATCAGCTCCTGTGTCATGCGGCGCAGGGCGGTCAGGCGGATGCCCCAGGGCATGGCTTCGTGCCGTATGTCGGGGCGGGCGAACTCGCGCATGACGCGTGTCATGGGCCAGTGCTCGCCGTCCTTCTCGCCCAGGCTGGCGCCGCGGAACTGCTTGCCATAGCTGCCTTCGAGGGGGGCATCCTCGAAGAATCGGTGCAGGTAGGAGGCGTGGGCCGGGTCGATGCCGACCTCGAAGGCCTGCAGCCAGTTGCAGTGCCAAAGTCCCTTGAAGGCGAAGCTGTGGGTCTCGGGTGCCTCGAAGCAGTCCAGGGCGGGCAGGGGGGGCGGTGTGCTGCCCTCGGGGCCGAGCCAGGCGAACAGCACGCCGGCCCGGGACAGCAGCGGATAACTGCGCTGGCGGATGCGCCGGCACAACTGGCTGCCCTCGGGTTCGGCGGGGGTTTCGGTGCATTGGCCGTCGACGTCGAATTTCCAGCCGTGGAAGGGGCAGCGCAGGCCGTCACCCTCGTTGCGTCCGTAGGCCAGATCGGCGCCGCGGTGAGGGCAGTCGCGGTCGAGCAGGCCGAACCGCCCCTGGGCATCCTTGAACAGGACCAGGTCCTGGCCCAGCAGCCGCACCGGCTTGACCGGCCGGATCGCCATGCCCGGGTCGAAGCGGGGGTCGAACTCGTCGAGCAGGGCGACCGGTTGCCAGTAGCGGCGCAGCAGTTCGCCGGCCGCAGTGCCGGGGCCTACCCGGGTGAGCTTGTCGTTCTGTTCGGCTTTCATGGGGCTGGGCTGGTGTCTCGTGGGTGGGATGGAAAACGGTATACCGTTTGTGGCATTCAGTGTACAGTCTGGTCCATGAGTCTGCAAGAAACCGTCCTGATGCAGTTGCGCGACCTGATCCTCAGCGGCGCCTTCGCGCCCGGTCAGCACCTGGCCGAGCAGCAGCTGGCCCAGCGCCTGGGGGCTTCCCGAACGCCGGTGCGGGCCGCTCTCGTGCAACTGGAGCAGGAAGGCCTGCTGGAGGCCACAGAGACCGGCAAGCTGCAGGTGCGGCCCTACACCGCCCAGGAGGTCTGCGACGCCATCGCGGTGCGCGGGCACCTGGAGGGCATGGCCGCGCGCCTGGTGGCCGAGCATGGGGTCTCGCGCGCGCTGCAGGGCGATCTGCAGGCCTGTCTGGACGAGGGCGACCGCCTGCTGGCCGGGCAGCCGCTGGACATCGACCGTTACGCAGCCTATGCCCGCATGAACGACCGGTTCCACGCGCTCATCATGGATGCCTGTGGCAACCGGGCGCTGCAGCGGGCGGTTGCGCTGAACGACCGCCTGCCGTTCGCCCCGGCCTCGGCCATGCTGCCCATGCAGGGCACCCTGGACAGGGACCGCGACTGGATGCTGTATGCGCACCGGCAGCACCACATGCTGGTGGACGCGCTGCGCCAGGGTCAAGGTGCGCGTGCGCAGGCCCTGGCCAGCGAGCACACCGAGGTGGCGCAGATGAACATGCGGCTGGCACTGGAGCGGCGCAGCGAGTCGCAGCAGGTGCTGCCGGCGATCCGGCTGGTGGTCGGGTAAGCGCCAGCGGCGGGATGCCCGGCGCCGGTGTATCTTCAACCCATGTCCGACGAAAATCCGAACCACGCCGCCGGCACGCTCGGGCTGCGCCGGGTGGCCATTGACACCTACCACGAGAACGTCGCCTACCTGCACCGCGACTGCGCGATCTACCGGGCCGAGGGCTTCCAGGCCCTGTCGAAGGTGGAGGTGCGTGCGAACGGCAGGCGCATCCTGGCGACGCTGAACGTCGTCGACGACGAGCGGATCGTCGGCTGCGACGAGCTGGGGGTTTCCGAGGAAGCCTTTGCCCGGCTGCAGGTGCCCGACGGGCACCTGGCCTCCGTGTCGCAGGCCGAGCCGCCGGAGTCGATCCCGGCGCTGTTCCGCAAGATCAACGGCGAGCGCCTGGGGCGCGAGGATTTCCGTTCCATCGTGCGCGACATCGCCGACCTGCGCTATTCCAAGATCGAGCTGACGGCCTTCGTGGTGGCCTGCAACCGCAGCGAGCTGGACCGGGAGGAGGTGTATTTCCTGACGGAGGCGATGGTGGCGTCGGGGCGCAGCCTGGACTGGCAGGAGCCGCTGGTGGTGGACAAGCACTGCATTGGCGGCATTCCGGGCAACCGGACGTCGATGCTGGTGGTGCCCATCGTGGCGGCCTACGGTCTGGTGTTTCCCAAGACATCCTCGCGCGCCATCACCTCGCCGGCGGGAACGGCCGACACCATGGCGGTGCTGGCCAACGTGGAGCTGCCGTTCGACCACCTGACCGAGATCGTGCGGGCGCACCGGGGCTGCCTGGCCTGGGGCGGCACCGCCGACCTGTCGCCGGCCGACGATGTGCTGATTTCCGTCGAGCGGCCGCTGTCGATCGATTCGCCGGGACAGATGGTCGCCTCCATCCTGTCCAAGAAGATCGCGGCAGGCGCCACCCATCTGGTGCTGGACATCCCGATCGGTCCGACCGCCAAGGTGCGGTCGATGCCGGAAGCCCAGCGTCTGCGCCGGCTGTTCGAGTACGTGGCCCAGCGCATGCACCTGTCGCTGGACGTGGTCATCACCGACGGGCGCCAGCCTGTGGGCCGCGGCGTCGGGCCGATGCTGGAGGCCCGGGATGTCATGCTGGTGCTGGAGAACGATCCGGCGGCGCCGGACGACCTGCGACAGAAGTCGCTGCGGCTGGCCGGTCGCATCATCGAGTGCAGTCCCGACGTGCGGGGCGGCGACGGCTTCCACATCGCGCGCGACATCCTGGAGTCCGGCCGCGCCCTGGCCCGCATGCAGGCCATCATCGGGGCGCAGGGAAGCCAGGGTTTCGACCACCAGCACCCGCCTCTGGGTGCCCTGAGCTTCGAGGTGGCGGCCGACGCGGACGGTACCGTGATCGGCATCGACAACCTGCAGATGGCCCAGATTGCGCGTCTGGCGGGTGCGCCCAAGGTCAGGTCGGCCGGGGTCGACCTGCTGCGCAAGCTGGGCGACATTGTGCAGGCAGGCGAGCCCCTGTACCGGGTGCACGCGGCCTATCCGTCGGACCTGGAGTTTGCGCGCCAGGCCTGCAGGCGGCACAGTGGCTACCGCATCGGCGCGCCGCAGGACATGCCCCATGTGTTCGTCGAGTTCTGAGCCGCGGAGGTGAGCATGCAGGAACAGGGGGTGCTGCTGCACCTGGAGGACGAACAGGCGATTGCCCGGGCGGTGGCCGACGCCTGTGGCCTGCACGCACGGCTTGTCGAGCGCCACCGTTTCCCCGACGGCGAGTTGCGCCTTCGCCTGCCACCGGCGCTGCCGCCGCGGGTGGTCGTCTGGCGCGGCCTGCACCAGCCGAACGAGAAGCTGGTCGAGCTGCTGCTGGTGGCCCGGACCGCGCGCGAACTCGGGGCCCGCGACCTGACCCTGGTTGCGCCCTACCTGGGCTACATGCGACAGGACATGGCCTTCCGTGCGGGCGAGGCGGTCAGCCAGCGCATCGTGGGCGGCTTCCTGGCCAGCCTGTTCGACGGGCTGGTCACCGTCGACCCGCACCTGCACCGGGTGGCGACCCTGGAGCAGGCCGTGCCGGTGCCGCGGGCGGTGGTGCTCAGCGGCGCGCCTTTGCTGGCCGACCACATCGCGCGCGAGCGCGGCGAGGTGGTGCTGATCGGTCCGGACGAGGAGTCTCTGCAGTGGGTGGCCGCCGCCGCCCGCCCGCATGGCTGGACGCATGCGGTGTGCCGCAAGACCCGCCAGGGCGATCGCGAGGTGGATATCGAACTGCCCGGGCTGCCCGTGGCCGGGCGACCGGTGGTCCTGATCGACGATGTGGCCAGTTCGGGCCAGACCCTGGTGCGCGCCGCACAACTGCTGCGCCAGGCGGGTGTGCGCTCGCTCGACGTGGCGGTGACGCATGCGCTGCTGCCCGACGAGGCCCTGGTGCGCATCCGGCAGGCCGGGGTGGGCGCCTTCTGGAGCACCGATGCGGTGGCACACCCCAGCAACGCGGTCAGCATCGTGCCGGCGGTGGCCGGGGCTTTGCGCGTGTGACAGACAGGCCCTGGCCGGCCTGTCCACAATGCAGGCGTACCGCAACCACCTGACTGCTTTCCATGACCGACCTGTTCGAGCCGGCCACCGCCGGCGATCTGCACCTGTCCAACCGTGTCGTCATGGCACCCCTGACCCGCAACCGGGCGCCGGGGGCCGTGCCGACGGCGGCCATGGCCACCTACTACCGCCAGCGCGCCTCGGCCGGCCTGATCATCACCGAGGCCACGGCCATCAGCCACCAGGGCCAGGGCTACGCCGACGTGCCAGGCCTGTATGCGCCGCAGCAGGTGGCGGGCTGGAAGGCGGTGACCGAGGCGGTGCACCGCGCCGGTGGACGCATCGTGACGCAACTGTGGCACGTTGGCCGCGTTTCGCACAACGAACTGCAGCCCGGTGGCGGGGCACCGGTGGCGCCTTCGGCCATCCGGGCCAACACCAAGACGGTGCTGATCCGTGACGGGGTGCCGACCTTCGTCGAGACCTCGCAGCCGCGGGCGCTGGCCATCGAGGAGTTGCCGGGCATCGTGGAGGACTACCGCCGCGCCGCCCTGGCGGCCATCGAGGCCGGATTTGACGGCGTCGAGGTGCATGCGGCCAACGGGTACCTGCTCGACCAGTTCCTCAAGACCGGCAGCAACCACCGCACCGACGCGTACGGCGGCAGCATCGGCAACCGCGCCCGCCTGCTGCTGGAAGTGATGCGGGCGGTGACCGGCGCCATCGGCGGCGGGCGGGTGGGCATCCGCCTGTCGCCGGTGACGCCGGCCAACGACATCGCCGATGCCGACCCGCAGCCCCTGTTCGAGCATGTGGTGCGTGAGCTCGGACCGCTTGGACTGGCCTACGTGCATGTGATCGAGGGGGCCACCGGCGGGCCGCGCGAGTTGCCCGACCGGCCCTTCGACTACGCCGCGCTGCGCCAGGCCTGGCGGGCTGCCGGCGGGCAGGGGGCCTGGATGGTCAACAACGGCTACGACGGGCAACTGGCGCAGCAGGCCCTGGCCGACGGTGCCGACCTGGTGGCCTTCGGCAAGGCCTTCATCGCCAATCCGGACCTGGTCGATCGCCTGCGCCGGGGCGGTCCGTTCAACGCGCCCGACCGCAAGACGTTCTACGGCGGCGGCGAGCAGGGCTACACCGACTACCCGGCACTGGAGTGAGCCGCGCCCCCGGCCGGCCCGGGGGCAGCGGCACTGGCGGGCCCGTTTCTTGATATGGGTCAGTCAGGAGGCGATTGGCAGGCCTGTGCGCTGGACAGGGGCGTGCGAATTTCGGACCATGTCATCAATACGGGGGGCCGGGCAGGTGGCCAGACCCCGGTACAGGAGACAGGTCGTGCAGCATGGAGCCTTGCGTGTCAGTCTGGTGACGCTCTTCGGGTCAGGCGTGCGCAGCAGCGTGCGGGCAGTCGCGCTGCTGGTGTGGGTGTTGTGCATCGGGTTTCCCGGTGCGGGCACGCTGGCGCAGGCCACCAGCGTACCGGTGCTCTCGGTCGAGGGGGCCATCGGTCCGGCCACCGCCGACTACGTCGTGCGTGGTCTCGAGCAGGCCCGGCACGACGGCGCTCCCCTGGTGGTGCTGGAGATGGACACGCCGGGCGGGCTGGACCTGTCGATGCGCCAGATCATCCAGGCCATCATGGCCTCGCCAGTGCCTGTGGTGACCTACGTGTCGCCCGCGGGCGCGAGGGCGGCCAGCGCCGGCACCTACATCCTCTACGCCAGCCATGTGGCGGCCATGGCGCCGGCCACGACGCTGGGCGCCGCCACGCCGGTTTCCGTCGGCATGCCCGGCATGCCACAGCCTGCCCGCCAGCCGGCACCGGCCGGTGCGGACAAGGAGACGGCGGAGCAGGGCGCCGAGCAATCCCCCTCACCCGCCCCGGCCGATGCGATGACCGCCAAGCAGGTCAACGACGCTGCGGCCTTCATCCGGGGTCTGGCACGTGAGCGCGGGCGCAACGCAGCCTGGGCCGAACGGGCGGTGCGCGAGGCCGTCAGCCTGACCGCGGCCGAAGCCTTGGATTTGCGGGTGGTCGACCTGGTGGCCCGGGACCTCGCCGACCTGCTGGTGCAGATCGACGGCCGCAAGGTGAGCATCGCCGGGGTGGAGCGCACGCTGGAGACCGCCGGCCTGCAGCCGGTGCACCGGCCGCCCGACTGGCGCCACCGGCTGCTGGGGGTCATCGCCAACCCGAGCTTTGCGCTCATCCTGCTGATGGTGGGCGTGTACGGCCTGATGTTCGAGTTCTCCTCGCCGGGTTTCGGCATTCCAGGCACCGTGGGCGCCATCTGCCTGCTGCTGGCCCTGTTTGCCCTGCAACTGCTGCCGGTCAATTACGCGGCACTGGCCCTGATCCTGCTCGGCTTTGCGTTGCTGGCGGCAGAACTGCTGACGCCAGCCTTCGGGGTGCTGGGCGTGGGCGGTGTCATCGCCTTCATGGCCGGCGGGCTGCTGCTGTTCGACAGCGACGTGCCCGGCATGGGTGTGCCGCTGCCCCTGCTGTTCGGGATTTCGCTGACGGCGGGTGCGGCGGTGCTGCTGGGCGGCGGCATGGCCCTGCGGGCACGCCGGGCACGGGTGGTCAGTGGCAGGGAGGCGCTGGCCGGAGCCCGGGGCAAGGTGACGGCTGTCGGGGGCGGGCAAGCCTGGGCGCATGTGCAGGGTGAACGCTGGCAGGTGAGCAGCGGGCAGGCGCTGCGCGTCGGCCAGGACGTCGAGGTCATGGGCGTCCAGGGGCTGGTGCTGCAGGTGCGGCCGCTCGATGACGAACAACCGGATGGACCACGAAAGGAGACCACATGATGCTGGATTTCAACATCGGACTGGGCGGCATCCTGCTGCCGCTGCTGCTGGTGCTGCTGGGTGCCTCGTTTCGCATCCTGCGCGAGTACGAACGGGGCGTGGTGTTCCAGCTGGGACGCTTCTGGAAGGTCAAGGGCCCCGGGCTGGTGATCGTCGTGCCGGGACTGCAGCAGATGGTGCGGGTGGACATGCGTGTGGTGACCATGGACGTGGAGCCGCAGGACGTCATCTCCCGGGACAACGTGTCGGTGAAGGTCAATGCGGTGGTCTTTTTCCGGGTGATCGATCCGGAGAAAGCCATCATCCAGGTGGAGAACTTCCTGATGGCGACCAGCCAGCTGGCCCAGACGACCTTGCGGGTGGTGCTTGGCAAGCACGAGCTGGACGAGATGCTGGCCGAACGCGAGCGCCTGAACCAGGATGTGCAGCAGATCCTGGACTCGCAGACCGATGCCTGGGGCATCAAGGTGACGAACGTGGAGATCAAGCACATCGACCTGAACGAGTCGATGGTGCGTGCGATTGCCCGCCAGGCCGAGGCCGAACGGGAACGGCGGGCCAAGGTCATCCACGCCGAGGGCGAGAAGCAGGCCGCCGAGTCGCTGCTGGAGGCGGCCCGCATGCTGTCGGCGCAGCCCGAGGCGATGCAGTTGCGTTACCTGCAGACCATGACGCAGGTGGCGGGCGACCGGACTTCGACGCTGGTTTTTCCTTTGCCCATGGACCTGCTGGGCCCCCTGCTGGCCGGTCGGCAGCGGGGCGATGATCCGCTGAAATCGGGAGGCTGAAGCATGGAACGGATACCCAAGCAGCCGGCACCGGCGGTGGCGCCCAACCTGGCCGATTACGACGAGGCCGTGGCCCGCTTCCGCTGGGAGGACGCGGCGGCGGAGCTCGACGGGCTGCCCGGCGGTGGCCTGAACATCGCCCACGAGGCGGTGGACCGCCACCTGGGGCATGGTCGGGGTGACCGGGTGGCCATCCGCTGGCTGGGCAAGCGTGGCGACCGGCGGGACCTGAGCTACGCCGGTCTGGCCCGGGAGACAAGCCGTTTCGCCCACGCGCTGGAGAAGCTGGGCCTGGAGCCGGGCGAGCGGGTGTTCGTGCTGATGGGGCGGTTGCCTGAACTGTATGTGGCGGTGCTGGGCGCGCTGAAGGCGCGCTGCGTGGTCTCGCCGCTGTTTCCGGCCTTCGGGCCGGAGCCGATCGCCACCCGCGCCGAGATGGGCGATGCGCGGGTGCTGGTCACCACGCCCGAACTCTACCGCCGCAAGGTGCAGGGCCTGCGCAGCCGCCTGCCCGGGCTGCGCCATGTGATCCTGGTCGGAGAGACGGACGATGCCCTGGCGGCCGAACCCGGGGTGCAGCGCTGGTCGTCTCTGGTCGATGCCATGCCGGACCGGTACGTGATCGGGCCGACCACGGCCGAGACGGTGAGCCTGCTGCATTTCACCAGCGGCACCACCGGCCGGCCCAAGGGGGCGGTGCATGTGCACGGTGCCGTGCTGGCCCACCTCGTGACCGGGCGCTTCGCGCTGGACCTGCACGAGCGCGACGTGTTCTGGTGCACCGCCGACCCCGGCTGGGTGACCGGCACCAGTTACGGCATCATCGCGCCGCTGGTTTGCGGCGTGACCAACGTCGTGGTCGAGGCCGAGTTCGACCCGGCCACCTGGTACGGGGTCCTCGAGAGCGAGCGTGTCAGCGTCTGGTACACCGCGCCCACGGCGATCCGCATGATGATGAAGCTGGGCACCGAGGCGCTGCAGGGACGCGACCTGTCGGCCCTGCGCTTCATGGCCAGTGTGGGCGAACCGCTCAACCCCGAGGCCGTGGTCTGGGGGGTCAAGGCGTTCGGCATGCCCTTCCACGACAACTGGTGGCAGTCCGAGACCGGCGGCATCATGGTGTCGAACTACGCAGCCATGGACGTGAAGCCGGGCTCCATGGGCAAGCCCCTGCCGGGCATCACGGCCGCTGTTGTCCATCGCGAGCCAGACGGCGGCCTGACCCTGGTCGACCAGGCCGGCACGGACGGCGAGCTGGCACTGCGCGCGCCCTGGCCATCGATGATGCGCGGCTACCTGCACGAAGAGGAGCGCTACCGCAAGTGTTTCGTCGACGGCTGGTACCTCACCGGCGACCTGGTCCGGCGGGATGCCGACGGCTACTACTGGTTTGTCGGCCGTGCCGACGATGTGATCAAGTCCGCAGGGCACCTGATCGGGCCCTTCGAGGTGGAGAGCGCGCTGATGGAGCATCCGGCGGTGGCCGAGGCGGGCGTCATCGGTGTGCCCGACCCGATGGTGGGCGAAGTGGTCAAGGCCTTCGTGGCCCTCAAGCCCGGGTTCGAGGCCAGCGAGGCCCTCGGCCGCGAGCTGCTGGGCCACGCGCGCCAGCGGCTGGGCGCTGCGGTGGCGCCCAAGTCGATCGAGTTCAAGATCAACCTGCCCAAGACGCGCAGTGGCAAGATCATGCGGCGCCTGCTCAAGGCGCGCGAACTCGGCCTGCCCGAGGGTGACCTGTCCACCCTGGAGAGCGACGAACGCACGGGGGTCCAGCCATGACCGGCAAGATCCATCTCGACCGGGAGCACCTGCTGTCCCTTTGGCGCCAGATGTTGCGCATCCGGCGTTTCGAGGCCAAGTGCGTCGAGCTCTATCAGGCCCAGAAGATACGGGGCTTCCTGCATCTGTACGACGGCGAGGAGGCGGTGGCCGTCGGGGTGGCCGCGGCGCTGGAGCCGCGCGATGCCATCGTGGCCACCTACCGCGAGCACGGCCACGCACTGGCGCATGGCGTGCCGATGCGGCCGCTGATGGCCGAGATGCTCGGCAGGCAGGAGGGCTGCTGCCGGGGCCGGGGCGGCTCCATGCACCTGTTCAGCCGCGAGCATCGCCTGTACGGAGGCAACGCCATCGTCGGTGGCGGCCTGCCGCTGGCGGCCGGCATCGCCATGGCGGACCAGCGGCTGCGACCCGGTGCCGTTACGGCCTGCTTCTTCGGCGAGGGAGCGGTGGCCGAAGGGGCGTTTCACGAAACCCTGAACCTGGCGCAACTGTGGAAGCTGCCGGTGCTGTTCGTCTGCGAGAACAACCTCTATGCCATGGGCGTGCCGCTGGAGCAGTCGGACGCGGAAACCGACATCTGGCACAAGGCCGCAGCCTACCGCATGGCGGCCGAACAGGTCGACGGCATGGACCCCGTGCAGATGGAGTCGGCCGCGCGGCGCGCCGTCTCGCACATCCGTCAGGGTCAGGGTCCGTACCTGCTGGAGGCACGCACCTACCGGTTCCGGGCCCATTCCATGTTCGACACCCAGGCCTACCGCAACCGCGAGGAGGTCGACCAGTGGCGACGCACCGATCCGCTGGCACGCCTGCGGCAGTGGATGCTCGAGAACCACCAGGTCACCGAGGCCCAGCTGGGTCCGGTCGAGCAGGCGGTCGAGGCCGAAATCGCCGATGCAGTGGCCTTTGCCGAGGCCGGCACCCTGGAGCCGCTGCAGGACCTGGACCGGTTCGTCCTGATGGACCGCGTCGTCCAGGAGGAGGCAGCATGAACGCTGCGCTGCGCATGACCTACCGCGAGGCCTGCCGCCAGGCCATCCGTGACGCCCTGATCGCCGACCCGCGCACCTTCGTGATGGGCGAGGACGTGGGCCATTATGGCGGCTGCTATGGAGTGACCAAGGGCCTGCTGGAAGAATTCGGCGCGGACCGCATCATCGACACACCGCTGGCCGAGAACGGCTTCACCGGCATCGGCATCGGTGCGGCCCTGGCCGGCCTGCGGCCGATCGTCGAGATCATGACCTGCAACTTCAGCCTGCTGGCGCTGGACCAGATCATGAACAACGCGGCCACCCTGCCGCACATGACGGGCGGGCAGTTCGCGGTGCCGCTCGTCATCCGCATGGCCACCGGCGGTGGCCGGCAGCTGGCCGCGCAGCATTCCCACAGCCTGGAAGGCTGGTACGCCCACATTCCGGGGCTGAAGGTGGCGGTGCCCGGCACGGTCGAGGACGCGCGCCACATGCTGGCGGCGGCGCTGGCCGACCCCAACCCGGTCCTGATCTTCGAGCACATCGTGCTCTACAACGCCGAAGGCGAGCTCGATCCCGGCGTCCAGGCGGTCGACCTGCAGCACGCCCGGGTGCGGCGAGCCGGCCGGGACGTGTCGCTCCTGACCTATGGCAACAGCCTGCCCAAGTGCCTGCAGGCCGCTGCGGAACTCGCCGGCGAGGGCATCGAGGCCGAAGTGGTCGACCTGCGCATGCTGCGTCCGCTGGACATGGACACGGTTCTGGCCTCGGTGGGCCGGACCCGGCGTGTGGTCATCGTGGACGAGGGCTGGAAGAGCGGCTCGGTCTCGGCCGAGATCGCGGCCCGCCTGGCCGAGGACGCGCTGTACGAGCTGGACGCGCCCGTGCGCCGCGTGTGCAGCCGCGAGGTGCCCGTGCCCTACGCACTGCACCTGGAGGAGGCGGCCCTGCCGTCGGTGCCGGACATCGTGGCCGCCGTGCGGTCGATCGTGCCTGCCGGGAGCTGAACATGGCCGATTTCACGATGCCGGCGCTGGGTGCCGACATGGAGACCGGGCAGGTGGTGCAATGGCTGGTCAGGCCCGGCGACCGGGTCAGGTCGGGCGACGTCGTGGCGGTGGTCGAAACCCACAAGGGGGCGATCGACGTCGAGTGCTTCCTGGACGGGGTGATCGAGGACCTGGTGCCCACCGGCCAGTCGCTGCCGGTCGGTGCCGTGCTGGCACGTGTGCTTCAGCCCGGGGAGACGGCGGCTCCAGCGACGGCGGCGCCCCCGCAGACCCCGGCCCCGCCGCCCGGGGCGCAGCCAGGGACGGTCGCACCGGTGACCCCGTCCGCGCCGGCATCAGGGCCCGGTCCGGCGGCCGAACGGCCC
>SBFS01000137.1 GCA_006227825.1 Burkholderiales bacterium
CGCTATAATTTCAGTCTGTTCCCTGATAGCTCAGTCGGTAGAGCGACGGACTGTTAATCCGCAGGTCCCTGGTTCGAGTCCAGGTCGGGGAGCCAGATCACAAGGCACACAACGCCTGCAAGCCACGCCATCTCAGGGATCGCGTGGCTTTTTTTGTGGCTGGCCCGGCAGCATCGTCGCATGCACGCCGGCGCCTTAAACTTCGCCATCCAGGACAAGGCGGGCAGGGCAAGCGATGAACCAGGTGAAGGTCGGATCCAGGCGGTCTTTCGACCACGACAGCAAGGTCACCCTGAAGATGGTGGCTGACCGGGCCGGCGTGTCGCCGAGCACGGTCTCGCGCATCCTCAACGGGACCGCCGTGGTCAGTGACGACAAGCGCGAGCAGGTCGACAAGGCCATTGCCGAACTGGGCTTCGTGCCCAATCCGGTGGCCCGTGGCCTGGCCGGCGGACGCACGCTGAGCATCGGCGTGGTTGCCCAGGTCATCGACAGCCCGTTCTATGGCGCCGCGCTCGGTGGGATCGAGGAGGTGCTAGGCCCTGCCGGCTACAGCCCGCTGTTCATGAGCGGCCACTGGAATGCCGCCGAAGAGACCCGCTGCATCGATGTGCTGCGGGCGCGCCGTGTCGACGGCATCATCATGCTCACCGGCCGTGTCGGCGACAGCGCGCTCAAGACCGTCGCCAGGTCATTGCCTGTCGTGGTGACCGGTCGCCATCTCAAGGCGCCCAATCTGTATTCGCTGAGCCTGGACAACGTCGCCGGAGGGCGTCTGGCGACCGAGCACCTGATAGCACAAGGGCACCGCCGCATCGCCTTCATCATGGGCGTGCCCAACCACCCGGACGCCGCGGAGCGCCAGAAGGGCTACCGGGCGGCGCTCGAGGCAGCGGGCCTGCCTTTCGACCCGGCGCTGGTGCTGCCGGGTCAGTTCTCCGAAGAAAGCGGCCTTCGGGCCACCGAGCGGCTGATCGACAGCCGGGTGCCGTTCAGTGCCATCTTCGCGGCCAACGACCAGATGGCCTTCGGTGCAGCCCTGGCCCTGTACCGTCGATCGCTGCGTGTGCCTGACGATGTGTCTCTGGTGGGCTTCGACGACCTGGCCAGCGCGCTTTACACGATTCCCCCGCTGACGACCGTGCGGCAACCGGTGCGCGAACTGGGCCGCCTGGCCGCGCGCGCGATGCTCGAACTCCTGGGCGGCAGGCGTCCGCAGATGGCGGTGCCGCAGCCGCTGGTGATCGAGCGCGAGTCGACACGCCGCACGCACCCCGGCTGATGTGTGAGCCCGGCCCCTTGCCGGTGCCCGCCTCCGACTAGCACTTACCCTTGATTGACATCCCGGGCCTGCTCCAGCAAAATTTGAAAGCGCTTTCATAACAGCAGGATCCGGATGTCTTCACGCCATGCCAGGCCTGCGGCACAAGCGCGCAAGCACCTGCCCGCACCTGTCGGGCAGCCCGACACTAGATGCCCCGATCCGTCGTGGGCGAAGCACCTGCACCAGCGAGGGAGACTGCCAACATGACCTCAGACCCGCAACGTCCCGGCTGGACGCTGGTTTGGGCCGACGAGTTCGACGGCGATGCCGTGGACCGCACCAAGTGGGATTTCGACATCGGCAATGGCTTCTACGACTACCGCAACCATGCCTGGGTGCCCGGATGGGGCAACGAGGAACTGCAGTACTACACCGGTGAAGCCGAAAACGTCGTGGTGGCCGACAGCTGCCTGACGATACGCGCTGTCAAGGCGCCACTGCACGGCTGCGGATACACATCGGCGCGGCTCAAGACCAGGAAGCGCGACGGCACCGTGCTGTTCTCCAAGCTCTACGGGCGTGTCGAGATCCGGGCACGGGTGCCCTGGGGCAAGGGCCTGTGGCCGGCGCTGTGGATGCTGCCCGTGGATGACCATTACGGCGGATGGGCGGCCAGCGGCGAGATCGACCTGATGGAGATCGTCGGCGAGCAGCCGCGCGAGGTGCTCAACTCGATCCACTTTGGCTCCAGCGCGCCACGCCGCTCCCTGATCACGACGTCGTACGCATTGCCCGAAGGACGTCTTGTGTCGGACTGGCACACCTATGCCGTCGAATGGGAGCCGGGCGAAATCCGCTTCTTCGTCGACGAGGTTCAGACATGCACGTACCGCCACTGGTGGAGCTGTCCCCGGCTGGTGGACGGACAGGGTGTGGAAGCCGAAGGCGAGGCCGACCTCAACCCCTGGCCTGCCCCGTTCGACCGCCCCTTCTACCTGCTGATGAATGTCGCCGTGGGCGGCAACTTCCCCGGCGTGCCGAACGACCAGACCCGTTTTCCCGCCGAGTTGGTGGTCGATTTCGTGCGTGTGTACGACAAGGTCGGCGGTTACGGTGCCCCCGAGCCGCGTGGCCCTGGCGTGATGCCGTGGGAACCCGGGCATGTGTCGGAGCGGCGCTATTGATGCCTGCCCGCGCACCTTGAATTTCTGATGGAGACAGCCCACGATGGACAACAAGCCCCAAGACACCGAAGCGCGCCCGGCCGAGCATGCGGGATCCCGGCCCAGGGCGCCCGCCTTTGCCTCGGGGGCCGCTGTGCCATCCGCCCCCGGCATGGGCCAGGACGCCGGCGGCTTCGTTCCGGGGAGCCAGCCCGAAGCACGCATGGACCCTCCCCTTGCGCCAGCCGAACGTGCCCGTCTGGACGAGGCCTTTCGCACCACGCTGGCCCAAGGCATCCACGGCCTGTGCTTCAGCCCGTATCAGGAAGGCCAGCAGCCCGGTTCGCAGGTCAGTGAGTCGCAGATCCGGGAGCGGCTGGCCATCGTGCGCCCGCACACCCGCTGGGTGCGAACGTTCTCCTGCACCGACGGTCACGAGCAGACCCCGCGCATCGCGCACGAGATGGGTCTGCGCACGCTGGTCGGCGCCTGGCTCGGGACCGACCGCAGCATCAACGCCCGCGAAGTGGCCGGGGCCATAGCGGTCGCGCAGGCAGGTCATGCAGACATCGTGGCCGTGGGCAACGAGGTGCTGCTGCGGGAGGACCTGACGGAAGACGAACTGCTGGCCCACATCCGCGAGGTCAAGGCTGCCCTGCCCGGCGTGCCGGTGGGTTATGTCGACGCCTACTTCCTGTTCGAGAAGCACCCGCGCATCACCGCCGAGTGCGACGTGGTCATGACCAACTGCTACCCGTTCTGGGAAGGCTGTCCGCGCGACCAGGCCCTGGCCTACATGAAAACCATGCTGGCGCGCACGCGCGCGGCCGCCCCCGGCAAGCGGGTGCTGATCAGCGAAACCGGCTGGCCCGACCAGGGCAGCGCCTTTCTCGGTGCCGTTCCAGGGACCGAGGCAGCCATGCGGTATTTCGTGGACACCGCCGCCTGGGCGTCCGCAGAGGGCATCGAGTGGTTCCATTTCGCCGCTTTCGACGAAGCCTGGAAGGTGGGCGCCGAGGGCGATGTGGGCGCCTTCTGGGGCCTGTGGGACAAGGACGCCAAACCCAAATTCATCTGAACCATGAGACTCCAGCTTCCTGCCGGCAACGCCATCTGCTACTCCGGCTACCGTGAGGGCCAGAGCCCCGACGCGCGCATCTATCCCGGCATCGAAGAGATCCGCGAGGACCTGCACCTGCTGGCCCGCCAGTGGCAACTGCTGCGCCTGTACGACTGCAGCCCGCACGCCGAGCGCGTCCTGCAGGTGATCCGCGAGGACCGCCTGCCCTTGCGTGTGATGCTGGGCGCGTATCTGGGCGCCGAAATGAACAACTTCGGCTGCCCATGGGGCGGCAGCTATCCAGAAGAGCAGCTCGAGGCCAACCGGCGCGAGAACCGGGCCGAACTCGAACGGCTGGTGCGGCTGGCCAGCGACCACGCAGACACCGTGTTCAGCGTGGCCGTGGGCAACGAGGCCACCGTGGACTGGACCGACCACTTCGTCCCGGTGCCGCAGATGATCGACTATGTCCACTGGGTGAAGACACGTCTGTCACAGCCGGTGACCTTCTGCGAGAACTACGTGCCCTGGCAAGGCAAGCTCAAGCCGCTGGTGGCAGAGCTGGACTTCATCTCGGTGCACACCTACCCGGTCTGGGAGTACAAGCACATCCACGAGGCGCTGGACTACACGAAGGAAAACGTCGCCAGCGTGGCGCGGCTGTACCCCGACAAGCCGGTGGTGATCACCGAGGCCGGCTGGTGCACCAACAGCAACGGCCGCGGCATGCACGCCGAGCACGCGGTGCAGGAACTCCAGGCGGTCTACTACCAGGACCTGATGGCTTGGACCCGGGCCGAGGGTTTGCTGTGCTTTGTCTTCGAGGCCTTCGACGAACCCTGGAAGGGGTCGCCCGATCCGCTGGAGCCCGAGAAGCACTGGGGCCTGTTCACCGTCGACCGGCGTCCGAAGCTCGTGATGCGGGACCTCTACCCGGACCTCGTGCCTGCCGACGGCGCCGAACTGGACGACCAGCCCGGCATGCGAGACTGACGAACCGGAATCCGGCGCGGCCCACAACAGGAGACAACCATGACCGACACAACAGCCGCCAACCCGCCGAAAGCAGCCGCGACCGCCGCTGCGGGCCACAAGGTCCCGTTCGGTCACAAGGTCGCATTCGGGCTGGGCATGCTGGCCAACCAGATGTTCCCGGCCGCGCTGGGCATCTTCATGGTGGTGCTGGTGCAGGACATGGGTTTTCCGGGCTGGATGTGGGGCATCCTGTTCTTCCTGCCGCGCGTGTTCGACTCGGTGACCGACCCGATCATGGGTTTCATCTCCGACAACACGCGCTCCAGATGGGGCCGGCGCAAGCAGTACGTGTTCGCCGGGGCGGTGGTGATGGGCATCGCCTTCGTGTCGATGTGGCAGCTCTACCGCGAAGCTGGCATCGCCTACAACTTCGTCTATTTCCTCTGCTGGTCGCTCGTCTTCTATCTGGGACTGACGCTCTTCAGCATCCCGTACGTGGCCATGGGCTACGAGATGAGCGACGATTTCCACGAGCGCACCAGCATCATGGCGGTGGCGCAGTGGATCGGCCAGTGGGCATGGGTGATCGCGCCCTGGTTCTGGGTCGTGATGTACGACCCCGCCTGGTTCGAGAACGCCGACACGGCCACGCGCACCCTCTCGGTCTGGGTCGGTGTCATCTGCATGCTGCTGGCCATGGTGCCGGCCGTGTTCCTGCCCAGCCGGTCGACCCGGGACGATGAGAATCTGGTCCCGCTGACCTTGCGCAATGTGGGAGGTGGCCTCAGGGAGATCCTGGCCGGATTCAGGGAAGCCTTCGGTTGCCTGCCCTTTCGCAAGCTGTGCTACGCGACCTTCCTGATCTTCAATGCCTTCAACACGGTGGCGGCTTTCTCCTTCTTCATCGTCGTCTACCACCTGTTCAAGGGCGACACGGCAGCAGCCGGCATCTGGCCCACGCTTTTCGGCAGCGTGGGGGCGCTGATCACCACCTTCGCGGTCATTCCCACGGTGGCCTGGATGTCGCGCCGGATGGGCAAGAAAAACGCGTTCATGCTCTCCCAGGGCATATCGATCATCGGCTACGTCCTGCTCTGGCTGCTGATGGTGCCCGGCAAGCCCTGGATGTTCATGTTTGCCCTGCCCTTTTTCTCCTTCGGCATCGGCGGCCTGTTCACGCTGATGATGTCGATGACGGCCGATGTATGCGACCTGGACGAGCTGGCCACCGGCAAGCGGCGTGAAGGCATCTTTGGCGCCATCTACTGGTGGATGGTGAAGTTCGGGTTCGCCATCGCGGGTCTGCTCAGCGGCGCGATCATGACCTTCGTCGGGTTTTCGCCGGGCGCAGCCGCCCAGCCCGACGGCGCGGTGGACGGCCTGCGCATGTTCTATTCCGGCGTTCCCATCTTCGGCACGCTGCTGGCCATGTGGATCATGCGCAGCTACGACCTGGACGAGAAGCGGGCCAACGAGGTGCATGCCGAGCTGGAGCGGCGCAGGCTGCGCGGCAGCGCGGCTTCTGCGCACGGATCGGGTGCGCGACCCTGGCTGGCAGAGCATGGCCTGCTGCTGCCGGCCGCCGGACCTTCCTCGCTGGCAGGCAAGGGTATCGACGAGGTCCGCGCCCTTCATGAGCAGCAGATGCAGCGCGGCCTGTACGGCCTGTGCTTCAGTGCCTATGCGCCGGGGCAGCGCGCCGGCGATGTGCTCGAAGAGGCCCAGGTTCGCCGGCGCATCGGTCTGATCGCCCCGCACACGCGCTGGGTGCGCTCGTTCGCCTGTACCGAAGGACATGAGCTGATTGCGCGCCTGGCGCGCGACCATGGACTCAAAACGATGGTCGGGGCCTGGATCAGCAGTGACCGGTCGCGCAACGAGCGCGAGATCGAGGCGCTCATCGAACTCGGCCGGCAGGGACTGGTCGACATTGCCGCGGTCGGCAACGAAGTCCTGTTGCGCGGCGAACTTCCCGAGCAGGAGCTGCTGGCCCTGGTTGCACGGGTCAGGGCGGCATTGCCCGACGACGTGCCGGTGGGTTGCGTCGATGCCTACTTCCAGTTCCTGGAGCGTCCTGCGCTCACGGCCGCCTGCGACGTCCTGCTGGCCAACTGCTACCCGTTCTGGGAGGGTGCCGACATCGACGTGGCCGCTCAGTACCTGCGGCGCATGCATGGGCTGGTCAAGGCTGCCGGTGGCGAAAAGCCCGTCATCATCACCGAGACCGGCTGGCCCTGGAGCGGACAGGCGGTGGCGGATGCCGTGCCTTCGGCCTGCAACGCCATGCGCTACTTCGT
>SBFS01000257.1 GCA_006227825.1 Burkholderiales bacterium
CCGGCCGGCAGCCACAAGCCCAACACCGCCATTCCGCAGGCCTTCTACAACCAGCAGGCCGGCATCAGGCGGCTGACCACCGAGACCGGCGCCGGCCAGTGGGGCACTTCGCTGTCGTTTGCCGGCAGCCTGTTCGACCTGGAGGTCCTGGTGTTCCAGGTGCGGGTGTCCTACGACCAGAAGCCCTACCGGCGCGCCGTCATGGAGACCTACGGCGCACGCTGCCTGCCGTCGCCGTCCAATGAAACGCAGTACGGACGCAGCGTGCTGGCCCAGCGGCCCGACCACCCCGGCAGCCTGGGCATCGCCATTTCCGAGGCGGTGGAACTGGCGGCGCAGCGCGAGGACACCAAGTACGCCCTGGGCTCGGTGCTCAACCACGTGCTGATGCACCAGACCATCATCGGCCTGGAGTCGATGGAGCAGATGCAGATGGCCGACGCCTGGCCCGACGTGGTGGTGGGTTGCACCGGCGGCGGTTCCAACTTCGCCGGCATCGCCTTCCCGTACATCGGCCATGCGCTGCGCGGCGGGCGCAAGTCACGCATCGTCGCCGTCGAGCCGGCCGCCTGTCCGTCGCTCACGCGCGGCAAGTACGCTTACGACTTCGGCGACACCGGCCACATGACGCCGCTGACCAAGATGCACACCCTGGGCAGCACCTTCACGCCGCCGGGTTTTCATGCCGGCGGGCTGCGCTACCACGGCATGGCGCCGCTGGTGAGCCACTGCAAGGAACTGGGCCTGCTGGAGGCCACCGCCTACACCCAGGGCCAGTGCTTCGAGGCCGGCGTGATGTTCGCGCGCGCCGAAGGCATCGTGCCGGCACCCGAGGCCAACCACGCGGTCAAGGGCGCCATTGAGGAGGCGCTGCGCTGCAAGCGCGAGGGCAGGAGCGAGACCATCCTGTTCAACCTCTGCGGCCACGGCCACTTCGACATGGCTGCCTACCAGAAGTATTTCGCCGGCGAGCTCAAGGACGAGGCCTACGACGAGAAGGAGCTGGCCATGGCCCTGTCGGGCCTGCCCAGCGTGCCCGAACCCGCCTGAGTCACGCTCCGTTCAGGGCTGGATCACTTCGAGCAGGCGATCCAGCCCGCCCATGTCGATGGCCACCTGGGCCTGTGCCCGCACTTTGGGCTTGGCGCGGTAGGCGACCGACAGGCCGACCGCACCCATCATCTCCAGGTCGTTGGCGCCGTCGCCCATGGCGATGGCCTGGCGTGGGCTGATGCCCAGCAGGTCACAGGTCTGCAGCACGGTGGCCCGCTTCTGGGCGCCGTCGCAGATGTCGCCCCAGTTCTGGTCGAGCATGCGTCCGGTCAGCAGGCCGTCCACGATCTCCAGCTGGTTGCTGCGCGCGAAGTCCAGCGCCAGCCTGTCGCGCAGCCGGTTGGTGAAGAAGGTGAAGCCGCCACTGACCAGCAGCACCTTCAGGCCGGCCGCCTTGCAGGCCAGCACCAGCTCGGCCGCACCGGGGTTCAGTTGCAGCCGGTGTCGGTAGACCTGCTCCAGGTGGTCCACGCTCACGCCCTTGAGCAGGGCCACGCGCCGGCGCAGACTCTCTTTGTAGTCGGTGATCTCGCCGCGCATGGCGGCCTCGGTGATGGCAGCCACCTCGGCCTTGCGGCCGGCCGCGTCGGCGATCTCGTCCACGCACTCGATGTTGATCAGCGTCGAGTCCATGTCGAAGGCGATCAGCCTGAAGTCGCGCAGGCGCAGGGGCGGGGTGAAGCCCTGCACGGTCAGGCCGGGGGCGATTTCGGTGGGCGAGGACATCCCGAGATTATTGCGGATGCGGCGCGGGTGGCAGCTTCGCGTCCGGCGCCGCCCCGGTGGCCGGCCTCACCGGCTGCCCAAGCGCCCTGAGGACGTCGCGCACCATCTGAACCCTGTCCTTCACATCGGGCAGGGCCTTTTCGATGCGCAGTTTCTCGTTGCCCGCCAGCTTGATGTGCCGGTTCTTCTGGATCAGATCGATGATGCGCGTGGGCTCCACCGGCGGGTTCGGGCGAAAGGTGATGTTGATCACGCCCGGAGCCGCATCGACCTTGACCACGCCATAGGGCTGCGAGATGACCCTCAGCCGGTGAACGTCGATCAGCGTCTGCGCCTGCGGCGGCAGCTTGCCGAAGCGGTCGACGATTTCCTCCAGCAGGCTGTCCACCTGGTCGGTGGTTTTCGCGGTGGCCAGCTTCTTGTAGAACGACAGGCGCAGGTGCACGTCGCCGCAGTAGTCGTGCGGCAGCAGGGCGGGCGAGTGCAGGTTGATGTCGGTGGTGACCGACAGGGGAGAGAGCAGGTCGGGCTCGCGGCCGGCCTTGAGCGCCTTCACCGCCTCGGCAAGCATCTCGTTGTAGAGCTGGAAGCCCACCTCCAGCATGTTGCCGCTCTGGTTCTCGCCCAGCACCTCGCCGGCGCCGCGGATCTCCAGGTCGTGCATGGCCAGGTAGAAGCCCGAGCCCAGTTCCTCCATCTGCTGGATGGCGTCCAGCCGCTGCGCGGCCTGCTTGGTCAGGCCCTCGATTTCGGGCACCAGCAGGTAGGCGTAGGCCTGGTGGTGGCTGCGGCCCACGCGGCCGCGCAACTGGTGCAGCTGGGCCAGGCCGAACTTGTCGGCCCTTGCGATCACGATGGTGTTGGCCGTGGGGACATCGATGCCGGTTTCGATGATGGTGGAGCACAGCAGCAGGTTGAAGCGCTGCGCCACGAAGTCACGCATCACGCGCTCGAGCTCGCGTTCGGGCATCTGGCCATGCGCCACGGCGATGCGCGCCTCGGGCAGCAGCTTCTCCAGCGCCTGCCGGCGGTTCTCCATGGTCTCGACCTCGTTGTGCAGGAAGTAGACCTGCCCGCCGCGCTTGAGCTCGCGCAGCACCGCTTCGCGGATCACGCCGTTGCCTTCGTTGCGGACAAAGGTCTTGATGGCCAGGCGGCGCTGTGGCGCGGTGGCGATGACCGACAGGTCGCGCAGGCCCTCCAGGGCCATGCCCAGCGTGCGCGGGATCGGCGTGGCGGTCAGGGTCAGCACGTCCACCTCGGCACGCAGCTGCTTCATCGCTTCCTTGTGGCGCACGCCGAAGCGGTGTTCCTCGTCGATGATGAGCAGGCCCAGGTTCCTGAACTGCGTCTTCTCCGACAGCAGCTTGTGCGTGCCGACCACGATGTCCACGCTGCCATCGGCGATTCCCTTCATGGCCGCCGTGATCTCCTTCTGGGTGCGAAAGCGGCTCATCTCCGCCACCTTCACCGGCCACCTGGCGAACCGGTCCGACAGCGTCTGGAAATGCTGCTCGGCCAGCAGGGTGGTGGGTGCCAGGAAGGCCACCTGCCTGCCGCCGGTGACGGCCACGAAGGCCGCGCGCAGGGCGACCTCGGTCTTGCCGAAGCCCACGTCGCCACAGACCAGCCGGTCCATGGGTTGCGGGCTGATCATGTCCTGGATGACCGCATGGATGGCCGCCTTCTGGTCGGCGGTTTCCTCGAAGCCGAAGTCGTTGGCGAACTGCTCGTAGTCCTGGGGGCTGAAGCGGAAGGCGTGACCCTGGCGTGCCGCCCGTCGCGCGTAGATGTTCAGCAGTTCGGCCGCCGCATCGCGCACCTGCTCGGCCGCCTTGCGCTTGGCCTTTTCCCACTGGCCGCTGCCCAGCTTGTGCAAGGGCGCCTCGTCGGCGCTCACGCCGGTGTAGCGTCCGATCAGCTGCAGCTGGCTCACCGGAACATACAGCACCGCCTTGTCCGCGTACTCCAGGTGCAGGAACTCCTGCAGCAGTGGGCTGCCGTCCGGGCCTCTCTCGCCCATGTCCAGGTTGACCAGGCCCCGGTAGCGGCCAATGCCGTGCTGGGTGTGCACCACCGGGTCTCCCACGTTGAGCTCGCTCAGGTCCTTGATCAGCGCATCGACGTCGCTGACCTGCTCCTGCTTCTTGCGCCGGCGCATGGTGGGGCCGGCGGCGAACAGCTCGGTCTCGGTGACCAGGTCCACCGATGCTTCCAGCCAGGAAAAGCCGCTGGTCAGCGCGGCGGTCGCCATGCCGACCCGCTCATCGCTGCCCAGGAACTCGTCCAGCGAGTCGAACACCGGCGGATTCAGGCCGCTGGCGCGCAGGAAGTCCAGCAGGCTCTCGCGCCGGCCGTCGCTCTCGGCCAGCAGCAGCAGGCGCTGAGGGCTCTGGCGCAGGTGGTTGTGCAGGCGCGCCAGCGGGTCGTCTGCGCCGCGCACCACGGTCAGGTCGGGCAGCTTCCGGGCGAAGGCGTTGTCGGCGATGTCCTCCACCTCGGCCCGGATGGCCAGCTGGGCATGCGAGCGGGCCCCGGCATGGAACTGCTCTGCACTCAGGAACAGGTGTTCGGGCGCCAGGGCAGGGCGCTCCGGGTCGCCCTGCACCAGACGGTAGCGGTCGCGCGTGTCCTGCCAGAAGCGCTGGAAGGCCGGCTCCAGGTCGCCGTGCAGCACCACCGTGGCCTGCTCACCAAGGTAGTCGAACACGGTGGCTGTCTGCTCGAAGAAGAGCGGCAGGTAGTACTCGATGCCGGCGGTGGCCACGCCGTTGCCCATGTCCTTGTAGATGCGGCTCTTGGTCGGGTCGCCTTCCAGCAGTTCGCGCCAGCGGCTGCGAAAACGCGCGCGTGCCGCGTCGTCCATGGGGAACTCCCGGCCCGGCAGCAGGCGCACCTCGGGCACCGGGTAGAGGCTGCGCTGGCTGTCCGGATCGAAGGTCCGGATGGAGTCGATCTCATCGTCGAACAGGTCCACCCGGTAGGGCACCGCAGAGCCCATGGGAAACAGGTCGATCAGGCCGCCGCGCACCGCGTACTCGCCCGGACTCACCACCTGGCTCACGTGCTGGTAGCCGGCCAGCGTCAGCTGTGACTTGAGCTGGGCTTCGTCCAGCCGCTGGCGCACCTTGAACTCGAAGGTGTAGGCGGCCAGAAAGGACGGTGGCGCCAGCCGGTACAGCGCCGTGGTGGCCGGCACCAGCACGACGTCGGCCTCGCGCGCGCCGCCGTGGCCGTAGATGCGCCAGAGCGTGGCCAGCCGTTCGCTGATCAGGTCCTGGTGCGGCGAAAACGCGTCATAGGGCAGGGTTTCCCAGTCCGGGAACAGCGCGCAGCGCAGATCGGGCGCGAAGAAGGCCATCTCCTCGATCAGGCGCTGGGCATCGCTGGCGTCGGCCGTGATGATGGCCACCGGTCGTCCCTGGGCTTTCTCGCGCAGGCCCAGGCGGGCCAACAGCAGCGCGTCGGCGGTGGCAGGAGGGCGCGGCAAGGCGAAGCGCTTGCCGGCTTGCAGTCTGGGCAGATCCATGCGAGAGGACGTTTGGGGGCAGGGCGGCCGCAGGAACGCTGCGCCGCCCGGTCTGGGGCGGGAAGAAAACGGAAAAACCCCCCAGCCGTCCGGGAGGGGGGTGCGCCCCGATTCTAGAATGTCGGACCCATGACGGACATGTCTTCCAGCGAAAGCCCTGCGCCCCAGCCGTCGCTGCCGGCCCGATGCCACGCCCTTCTGCCCTGCGCGGGCAGCGGATCGCGTGCCGGTGCGGCGGTGCCCAAGCAGTACCGCACGGTGGCCGGGCTGCCCATGGTCATGCACACGCTCGCCGCCTTCGCAGCCGAGCCGCGCATCGCCAGCATCCGGGTGGTGGTGGCCCCCTCCGACCGCTTCCTGAATGTGGACGATCCGCGCATCGTGCTGGTTCGCCGCGGGGGCCTGTCGCGGGCCGAGAGCGTCTTCAATGGCCTGCAGTCGATGCTGGACGAGGGGGTATCACCCTCGGACTGGGTGCTGGTGCACGACGCCGCGCGGTGTCTCGTGACCCCGGCCGACATTGCCCGCCTGATCGACGCCTGCCAGGGGGACGAGGTGGGTGGCCTGCTGGCCCTGCCCCTGCCCGACACCCTCAAACAGGAGCGGGCAGGCCGGGCGGCCGCCACGGTCGACCGGGTTGGCAAGTGGCTGGCACAGACGCCGCAGATGTTTCGCCTGGGGCGGCTGCACGCGGCGCTGGACGCCGCGCGGACCGACGCCTTCACCGGCATCACCGACGAAGCCAGTGCCGTGGAGCGCACGGGCCTGCGCCCGTTGCTGGTGGCGGGCAGTGCCCGCAACTTCAAGGTCACCTACCCCGAGGATTTCGCGATGGCCGAGGCTTTGCTCGCGCATCGCACCTGAACCATACCGAGGGCCTGCAGGCTCCGCAGAGGACAGCACCATGAGTTCACATGCATCGATGCGCATCGGGGAAGGCTGGGACATCCACGCCCTGGTGCCCGGGCGGCCCCTGATCATCGGCGGCGTGCAGATTCCGCACCCGCTCGGTCTGCTGGGCCATTCCGATGCCGACGTGCTGCTGCACGCCATCACCGATGCCGTCCTCGGGGCAGCGGCCCTCGGAGACATCGGCCGGCACTTCCCGGACACGGACGAGCGCTTCCGGGGGGCCGACTCGACGCAACTGCTGGCCGAGGCGATGCGCCGCGTGCGCCAGGCCGGTTTCGAACTGGCCAACGTCGACAGCACCGTGATCGCGCAGGCGCCGCGCCTGGCACCGCACATCCCGGCCATGTCGGCATCCATCGCCCAGGCACTGGGCGTCTGCGAAGCCCAGGTCAACGTGAAGGCCAAGACCGCCGAGAAACTGGGGCCTGTGGGGCAGGGGCTGGCGATCGAGGCCCGGGCGGTGGCCCTCCTGCAGGCGCGCTGAGCGGCGCGCGAAAACCGGCGCCGGGGTGTGTGCGGCCCGGTCGGCCGCCTCAGTCGGCCGGCGCAGCCGGTGCGGCGGCCGCTGATGGCGACGACCCGCCGGCGGGTGTCGGTGCGGGTGTCGGTGCAGGTGTGGGTGCGGTAGCCCTGGCTTTCTCGGGCGCCGCCCTGACGAGCTTGATGTGGGCCGCCAGCCCTCCCGTGCTGCTGTTGGCCAGCACGAATCGGCCGCCCATGCGGTTGATGGCGCGCTCCACGATCGCCAGGCCCAGGCCGGTTCCGGTGGCCGAGGTGCGGGAGGCATTGCCCCGGAAAAACGGCTGTGTCAGCTGCTCCAGGATGTCCGGGCTGACGCCCTCGCCATGGTCGCGCAGCTTGACCAGGACCGAGTCCCCCTTGGGCTTGGCGGCGATCTCCACCGTCGCCACATGGGTGACCGGATCCTTGCCGTAGCGCTGGGCGTTCTCCAGCAGGTTCGCGAAGACGCGCTGGAGCTCGACCTCGTCGCCCATGACCGCGGTGTCCGGCGGGATGTTGGTGGTGATCTGCAGCGAAGGGTCGTTGCCCATGGCGTACACCGCCGACTCGATGACCTGGTTGAGCGAGACCCGCTGCGGCTTGTTGTGCTCCGGACGGGCGTAGTCCAGGAACTTGTCGATGATGGCGTTGACCTGCTCGATGTCGGCCGCCATGTGCTCGCGCGCCTGGGGGTCTTCGACACTCATCTCGGTTTCGAGCCGCAGCCGGGCCAGCGGCGTGCGCAGGTCGTGCGAGATGCCCGCCAGCATCAGGGCCCGGTCCTGCTCGATCTTCGAGAGCCGCTGCGCCATGCGGTTGAAGCCGATGTTGACTTCCCGGATCTCGCTGGTGGCCACGGCTTCGTTGAGCTGGCTGGCCAGGAAATCGCCCTCGCGCAGGCGGCTGGCCGCGAACGACAGCTTCTTCAGGGGCCGGTTGATGAGGCCGGCGATCACCGCCGCGCCGGTCAGGGAGAGCAGCGCCGCGATGGCCAGCCAGATCAGCCAGGTGGTGCCGGCAACAAGACCGATGCGGGACGGATCGGTGAGCAGCCAGTAGGGGTCTTCCTCGATGGTGAATCCGATCCACAGACCTGCCGAACCATTGACCTCGCGAGCCACCAGGGTGTCCTCGCCCAGGCGCACCTGCAGCAGGTCGGCGACACGGCGGCTCAGCGAGTCGGTCTCGTAGGGCTGGAACGTGTCCGTGGGCTCCCGGGGTGCGATGCGCAGGCCTTCCTCGTCGGCCAGCGTCTTGATCAGCGAGACCCTGGCGATGGAGTCCGAGTGCACCAGGGCGGCGCGGCTGAGATTGACCAGGGACGCCAGCTGCTGGGCGCTTTGCAGGGCGCGGGGCTCGAACTCCAGTGCCCGGAAGGTCTGCAGCCACGCCACGATGCAGCCCAGCAGGAGCAGCGCCAGCAGGAAGAACGTGCGCCAGAACAGGCTCAGCTCGCGCGGCCGGCGGCGCTCCAGCGGGGCGGGCGCCGTCTCCAGTGACTGGGGCTGGGTTTCGAACGAAACCCGCGAATCGTCGTTCATCAGGCGTTGCCGTCCGGCACGAACACGTAGCCCACCCCCCAGACCGTCTGCAGGTAGCGGGGCGAGGACGCGTCTTCCTCGATCAGTTTGCGAAGGCGCGAGACCTGCACGTCCAGGCTGCGGTCGAAGGGTTCGAACTCGCGCCCGCGCGCCAGCTGGGCGAGTTTCTCGCGCGACAGCGGCTGCCTGGGATGGCGGACCAGGGCCTTGAGCATGGCGAACTCCCCGGTGGTCAGGGACAGGTCCTGCCCCTCCTTGCGCAGGGTGCGCAGGCCCAGGTCGAACTCGAACGGCCCGAACTTGACCACCTCGGCGTCCTGCGAAGGAGCGCCGGGTACCTCGGCCGGGGGGCGGCGGCGCAGAACCGCGTGGATGCGGGCCAGCAGCTCGCGCGGGTTGAAGGGCTTGCCCAGGTAGTCGTCCGCACCCACTTCCAGGCCGACGATGCGGTCCACGTCCTCGCTCTTGGCGGTGAGCATGATGATCGGGGTGCGGTCGCCATTGGCCCTGAGCCGGCGGCAGATCGACAGCCCGTCCTCGCCCGGCATCATCAGGTCGAGCACGATCAGGTCGACGGCCTCGCGCTGCAGCACCCGGTTGAGCGCCTTGCCGTCCTCGGCCAGCATGACCTCGAAGCCTTCCTGCATGAGGTAGCGGCGCAGCAGGTCGCGGATGCGCACATCGTCGTCGACGACCAGGATCTTGTTGGGGCGTGCGTTGGTCTGTGGCATGGCTGCAACTCCCGAAAATGTAACAAACGAGATTGTGTCAGCCGCAAGTGCTTGTCCGCCAGGGATTTTTGATTTGCTGACAAGGTGTTACAGATGTTGCCTGCACAGATGCGGCCTTCATCGGGGCTTCATCACACAATCGTCTGCCCTGGCCTATTCTCGAACGCGATGAAGCCCATTTCGAACCTCCTGCTGAGCACCTCGGTGCTGGTCGCCGCCATGGCGCCGGCCTGGGCACAGGCCGAGGCGCCGGTTTCCGTCGAGGCCGGTGCCATGGTCGCCGTGCCTGCGGCGTCCGACACCCTGCCGGAGGCGCCGCTGCCTTCCGCACCTGTGCGTCTGCGGGAGAGTCTCTCGTCCTGGGATACGGCCGAGGGCGAGAAGAACCAGTCCTACCCCTACCGTCTGTCCGCTGACGAGCGCAGGCGCATGCGGGAGCAACTCCGAGGCCAGGCGCCCGCCTACCGGACTTCCACCCAATGAAGGGCGCCACCTCCACGAAGTCGGCCGCCGGGGCTGCCGTCCGTCAGGTTCGAGCGCCCGGTCTGAGCGGCCCTGTTCGCCGGCGCTGGCTGCTGGCCGCCGCCGGAGCGCTCGGGTGGCTGGCGGCTGTCCATGTCGCGCCGCTGAACGCCCAGACCTTGGGCGCCGCCCCGCAGCCGTCCCGGGTGATCCATCTCTCGGCCAGCAGCTTCATGGAGGTGCCGCAGGACTGGCTGACCCTGAGGCTGACCACGACCCGCGAGGCAGCCGACGCGGTCACGGTGCAGAACGAGCTGAAGGTGGCACTGGAGTCGGCCCTGCGCATCGCCAGGGCGGCGGAGCAGGGCGACGCGCTGCGTGTCCGCACCGGCCAGTTCAGCCTCTCGCCCCGTTATGGCACCCAGGGCCGCATCCAGGGCTGGCGTGGCAGTGCCGAGCTCATTCTCGAAGGCCGGGACATCGGTCGGATCGCGGGGACGGCCGGGCGCATCCAGACGCTGACCCTGGCGCATTCGGACTTCAGCCTGTCGCGCCAGGCACGGCAGCAACTGGAGTCCGAGGTGCAGGCCCAGGCCATCGAGCGTTTCCGCGCACGGGCAGCCGAGATCACCCGGGCTTTCGGATACCAGGACTACGACTTGCGCGAAGTCAGCATCGGCTCCACAGACGAGGGCTCGCCGCCGGTGCGCGGTCCCGTCATGGCGATGGAAATGCGGGCGGCGGCTTCGGATGCGCCGTTGCCGGTGCAGCCCGGCGTCTCCACCGTCTCCATCTCGGTCTCCGGTTCGATACAGATGCGCTGACGCCCCGGCGTGCGGGGCCTGCGCCTCACTGCGCCACCCAGCCGCCGTCCATGTTCCAGGCCACGCCGCGCACGTTGTTGCCGGCAGGCGAGCAGAAGAAGACCGCC
Organism: Burkholderiales bacterium; assembly: GCA_006227825.1. Lineage (GTDB taxonomy): Bacteria > Pseudomonadota > Gammaproteobacteria > Burkholderiales > Burkholderiaceae_C > Hydrogenophaga. The sequence goes on from SBFS01000257.1 coordinate 10,387, forward strand.
AGCTCGCCCAGTTCTTCCGGTGTGGTGAACTGCATCGACGGCTCCTTCTCCCCGAGCAGCACCTTCTTGGCCTCCTCGTTGGACAGGCCCAGGGCAGCCGCCCTGGCATCGACCTGCTTCTGCACCAGGGGGGTCAGCACCCAGCCGGGACAGATGGCATTGCAGGTCACTCCGGTCGGGGCGGTCTCCAGCGCGGTCACCTTGGTCAGACCCACGATGCCGTGCTTGGCCGCCACATAGGCCGACTTCTCCGCCGAGGCCACCAGGCCGTGCACCGATGCCACATTGATGATGCGGCCCCAGTTGGCCTCGCGCATCGCGGGCAGGGCCAGTCGCGTCGTGTGGAATGCGCTGCTCAGGTTGATGGCGATGATGGCGTCCCAGCGCTCGACCGGAAAATCCTCCACGCGGGCCACATGCTGGATGCCTGCGTTGTTGACCAGGATGTCGGTGCGGCCGAAGCGGTCGGCCACGAACTTCATCATGTCCTCGATCTCCGAGGGCTTGCTCATGTCGGCCCCGTGGTAGTCCACGCGGACACCCAGGGCGGCGATCTCGGCCTTCGGGCCCTCGGCGTCGCCGAAGCCGTTGAGCACGATGTTGGCTCCCTGGCGCGCCAGGGCCTTGGCGATGCCCAGACCGATGCCGCTCGTGGATCCGGTGACAAGGGCGGTCTTGTTCGCAAGCATGGGGTGACTCCAGTTCAATTACGATTGTTCGGACAGTGAAAAGGCGGGGCAACCCCCGCAGCCGGCAAAATCGTGCCCAGGGGCCGGTCGCCGGCGCCATGAGGGGCTCGCTGCCGCTCCATTATCGTGGACAGCCACAGGGAACATTTCGAGATGCAGGAACCCATCCTCCGATTTCTGGACCTGCCCGCCGGCCAAGCCGGTGGACAGGGTCGTCGCCTGGCCTACTGGGACTGGCCCAGCGAGGCGGCCACGCCCGTATCGACGGTGGTCTGTGTGCACGGCCTTTCCCGCCAGGGGCGAGACTTCGACTGCCTGGCCCGGGCCTTGAGAGGGCGCCACCGCGTGGTGGCCGTGGACGTGGCCGGCCGCGGCCACAGCGACCGCCTGTCCGATCCGATGCAGTACCAGGTGCCGACCTACGTGGTCGACCTCGGCCACCTGCTGGCCCATGTGCGTGCACAGCAGCCCGGGGTGGCACTTGATTGGGTGGGCACCAGCATGGGGGGGCTGATCGGCATCGGTCTGGCCAGCCAGCCCGCGACCGGCTTGCGACGTCTCGTGCTCAACGATGTGGGCCCGGTCATTCGCTGGGAGGCGCTGCAGCGCATCGGCAGCTACGTCGGGCAGGACCCTGCATTCGCATCCGAGCAGGCCGGCATCGACTACCTGGCGTCCATCTCCGCCGGCTTCGGCCCCCACACGGCTCAACAGTGGGCCGACCTGTCGCGGCCCATGCTGCGCCAGCGCGATGGGGGCTGGCGGCTGCACTACGACCCGGCCATTGCCGTGCCGCTGCGTGCCATGCTTGCGGTGACCGATCCGCAGCAGGTTGCCGCCATGGTGGCGGCAGGAGAGCAGGCCCTCTGGGCGGCCTACGATGCCATCGCGGTGCCCACCCTGCTGCTGCGTGGCGCCGACTCGGATCTTCTGGCACCCGAAACGGCGCATGAGATGACGCGTCGTGGCCCGAAGGCGGTGTGTGTCGAGTTCCCGGGGGTCGGTCATGCGCCCACCCTGGTCAGTGAAGACCAGATCGCGGTGGTCCGGGACTTTCTCCTGGCACCTCCGGCACCGTCGCCCGGGGTCGGGGCATGAGCGCTGCGCAGGCAGGGGTGGAGGAGGCATCTTCCAGCGCCCCGGCGGCAGGGCGCGTGGTGCCCAGCGCCATCGTGGCGGCCACCGCCTCCAGCCTGCCGCAGCAGGCCCACGCCCTGGCGCGCGCGCGGGCGTTCGCCGAGCCCCTGCTGGCGGCCGAGCAGCTCGACACCGGCGAGAACACCCTGGCCCACGCGGATGCCGTGGCGCAGATCCTGGCCGACATCGGCGGCTCCGAGGCCATGCAGGCCGCCTGCTACCTGGTGTATGCCTGCCAGCACCTGAACCGGCCGCACGAGGTCATCAGCAAGGCCTTCGGCGAGAACTTCGCCCATCTGGCCGTGGAGACCACCAAGCTCGTGCAGCTGCAGCGCCAGGCGCGCCTGAAGGCAGCCCAGGCACTGGCCAAGAAGGAGGAGGAGAGGGTGGCGGCGCAGGAGCAGGCGCTGCACCAGGCTTCGGCGGCCAAGTCGCCGGTGTCCGAACTGGCGGCCAGCCAGACGGAGAACGTGCGCAAGATGCTGCTGGCCTTCTCGCGCGACCTTCGGGTGGTGATGCTGCGCCTGGCCTCCCGCTTGCAGACGCTGCGCCATTTCGCGGCGGTCAAGGGCGATCCCGGCGAGTCGCTGGCCAGCGAATCGCTCAACGTGTTCGCGCCACTGGCGAACCGGCTGGGCATCTGGCAGATCAAGTGGGAGATGGAGGACCTGGCGTTCCGGTTCCTGGAGCCCCAGGTCTACAAGCAGGTGGCCCGGCTGCTGGACGAAAAGCGCGTCGAGCGCGAAGCCCATGTCGAGCAGGTGCGCCAGGAATTGCAGGCCGAACTTCAGGCGCTGGGGATCCGGGCCTCGGTGCAGGGCAGGCCCAAGCACATCTACAGCATCGTGCGCAAGATGCGGGGCAAGCAGCTGGACTTCGACCAGGTCTTCGACATCCGGGCCTTGCGGGTGATCGTGCCCGGCATCGACGACTGCTATACGGCCCTGGCCCATGTCCACGCGCGCTATGCGCCCGTGCCCGAAGAGTTCGATGACTACATCGGCAAGCCCAAGCCCAACGGCTACCAGTCGCTGCACACGGTGGTGCGCGACACCCAGGGTCGCGCCTTCGAGATCCAGATCCGCACCCAGGACATGCACGATCATGCCGAGCACGGCGTCGCTGCGCACTGGGCCTACAAGGAGGCTGGCACCAAGGGCTACGCGGGCGTGTCGGCCAGCTCCGACTACGACGCCAAGATCGCGGTGCTGCGGCAACTGCTGGCCTGGGAGCGTGACCTGAGCGGACACGCCGGACAGGGCCAGGGGCTGTTCGATGACCGCATCTACGTCCTCACCCCCGATGCGGCCATCGTGGAGCTGCCGCGCGGAGCGACCGCGGTCGACTTCGCCTACAGCGTGCACACCAGCCTCGGACACCGTTGCCGGGGTGCCCGTGTCGACGGGGCCATGCTGCCCCTGAACACGCCGCTGCAGAACGGCCAGACGGTGGAGATCGTGGCCGCCAAGGAGGGCGGTCCGTCGCGTGACTGGCTCAATCCGGAGCTGGGCTACCTGGTCAGTCACCGGGCCAAGAGCAAGGTGCGGGCCTGGTTCAACGCCCAGGCCCAGGAGGAGACCATCGCGCGGGGCCGGGAGGCCGTGGAGAAACTGCTGCAGCGCGAGGGCCGGACCTCCCTGAAGCTGGACGACCTGGCATCGGGCATGGGCCTGGCTTCGGCCCAGGCCCTGTTCGAGCAGGTGGGCAAGGACGAGCTGTCACTGAGGGCGATCGAAACCCATCTGCGACCGACCGGGGAGCCGGCCCCGGACGAGGATGTGGCGTGGCTCAAGCGGGCGCGCAAACCGGAGGGCGGGCCTTCGGGCGGCGTGCTGGTGGTGGGCGTGGAGTCCCTCATGACCCAACTGGCGCGCTGCTGCCGGCCGGCCCCCCCGGACGATATCGTCGGCTTTGTCACGCGTGGCAAGGGCGTGAGCATCCACCGCGCGGACTGCAGCGACTTTGCCCACCTCAGGCGCAAGAGCCCGGACCGGGTGATCGAGGTCCAGTGGGGTGGTACCAAGCCCGACGACGGCACCGTCTACCCGGTCGACGTGGCGGTCGAGGCCCAGGATCGGCAGGGCCTGCTGCGCGACATCTCCGATGTCTTTGCGCGCGAAAAAATGAACGTCATCGGTGTGCAGACCCAGACCGTCAGGGGCGTGGCCTGGATGACCTTCACGATCGAGGTCCGCGATGCCCGACAGGTGGCGCGCGCCATGTCGGTGGTCGGCGACGTGCCGGGTGTGCGGGTCGTGCGGCGCAAGTGAGCGCAGTCGAAGTCATGCTATAATTTCAGCTTCGAACTGATGTAGGCGCGTAGCTCAGCTGGTTAGAGCACCACCTTGACATGGTGGGGGTCGTTGGTTCGAGTCCAATCGCGCCTACCATCTGCCTCCCTTGCGCTTCTCTTGTCCCGGCCTATTGCGTTCCGGACAGGTCGCCACGGCGAACCCCCCTCTGCTCGATTTTGCCCGGCGTGGCCGCGGCCACCGGTGCTGGCTCCCGCACTGCCGGCCAGCATGACGGAGGGCCACAGGGTTAACCCATGCCCGGGCTGTCAGCCAGGCTTTCTAGAATGGGGGTACCGGGTCGCACCGTCAGGGGCAGATCCTTCCAATTTCCGGGAAAGACACACACAGTGCACAAGAGCAAGGCCGAAACCGGCAGCGCCAGCCGAGGCGAGTTGCGGGTCATCAAGAAGTACCCCAACCGTCGCCTCTACGACACCGACACTTCTTCCTACATCACCCTGGCCGAGGTCAAGGCGCTGGTGATGGACAACGAGCCGTTCGTGGTGCGTGATGCCAAGACCAACGAGGACCTGACCCGAAGCATCCTGCTGCAGATCATCCTGGAGGAGGAAACCGCCGGCGTGCCCATCTTCACCGAACAGGTGCTGGCCAACATCATCCGCTTCTACGGTCATGCGATGCAGGACTTCATGGGGTCCTACCTCGAGAAGAATGTCCAGATCTTCATGGACCTGCAGCAGAAGATGAGCGAGCAGACCAAGGGGCTGACCCCGGAGGTCTGGCAGCAGTTCATGAACATGCAGTCGCCGATGATGCAGGGCATGATGGGCAGCTATCTGGAGCAGTCGCGCAACGCCTTCACCCAGATGCAGGAACAGATGCAGAAGAACAGCGAGCAGATGCTGGCCGCTCTGGGACTCAAGCGTTGAAGTCCGTCGCCCGTGCGCGGGTATCGGGCCCGTCTGAGACAATCGACGGCCATGAATGACACACCAGCATCCGCGCCGCCCGTGCAGGCGCCCCGGGTCGGCTTCGTGAGCCTGGGCTGCCCCAAGGCGCTCACCGACTCCGAACTCATCCTCACCCGGCTGAGTGCCGAGGGCTACCGTACTTCCAAGACGTTCGACGGCGCCGATCTGGTGATCGTCAACACCTGCGGCTTCATCGACGATGCGGTGCGCGAGAGCCTGGACACGATCGGCGAGGCGTTGGCCGAGAACGGCAAGGTGATCGTGACCGGCTGTCTTGGCGCGCGAGCGGGCGAGGGCGGCGGCAGTCTGGTGCAGGAGGTGCATCCGAGTGTGCTGGCCGTCACCGGGCCTCATGCCACCGACGAGGTGATGGAGGCGGTGCACCGCCACCTGCCCAAGCCGCACGACCCCTTCGTGGACCTGGTGCCTCCCCAGGGCATCAAGCTCACCCCGAGGCACTACGCCTACCTGAAGATCAGCGAGGGATGCAACCACCGCTGCACTTTCTGCATCATCCCGTCGATGCGCGGCGACCTGGTCAGCCGGCCCGTCGGCGATGTCCTGAGCGAGGCCCGCAAGCTGTTCGAGGCCGGTGTCAGGGAACTGCTGGTGGTCAGCCAGGACACCTCGGCCTATGGCGTCGACGTGAAGTACCGCACCGGCTTCTGGGACGGCCGGCCGGTGAAGACGCGGATGTTCGACCTGGTCCGCGAACTGGGCGAGCTGGCCCGCGGTTTCGGTGCCTGGGTGCGGCTGCACTACGTCTACCCCTATCCGCACGTGGACGAGATCGTTCCGCTGATGGCGCAGGGGCTGGTGCTGCCGTACCTGGACGTGCCCCTTCAGCACAGCCACCCCGACGTGCTGCGGCGCATGAAGCGGCCGGCCAGCGGGGAGAAGAACCTCGAGCGCATCGCCCGGTGGCGCGACCTCTGCCCGGAGATCGTGATCCGCAGCACCTTCATCGCCGGTTTTCCCGGCGAGACCGAGCAGGAGTTCCAGCATCTGCTGGACTTCGTGCAGGAGGCGCGCATCGACCGCGCCGGCTGCTTTGCCTACTCGCCGGTGGCGGGCGCGGCCGCCAACGATCTGCCCGACCCGGTGCCCGACGCACTGCGGGAGGAGCGGCGGGCCCGTTTCATGGCCGCGGCCGAATCGGTGTCGGCCCGCAAGCTGGCTTCCAGGGTGGGGGCGACCATGCAGGTGCTGGTCGACTCGGCGCCCGGCCTGGGCCGCAAGGGCGCTGTGGGGCGCAGTTACGCCGACGCGCCGGAGATCGACGGCACGGTGCGGCTGCTGCCGCCGCAGAAGATCAGCAAGACGCTGAGGGTGGGGGAGTTCACCCAGGCGCGCATCGTGGCCGCCGAGGGGCACGACCTGGTGGCGTTGCCGGTTTGAACTTGCCCGGTGCGCATTGCGTGCAAGTGGCGCAGTGGCCGGGCTGCGCCGTGCCTGACCGGCGGTCAGGGGCGGTGTCCACAGCAAAAGAAAAAGGCCTGCGGACGAAAATCTGCAAGCCTTTAAGATTGGTGCCCAAGAGAGGACTCGAACCTCCACGCCTCTCGGCGCTAGTACCTGAAACTAGTGCGTCTACCAATTCCGC
>SBFS01000146.1 GCA_006227825.1 Burkholderiales bacterium
TTCGATCAACCGCTGGCTGTCTTTGAGGATGGCGTCTTCGTTCTCCACCACACGGTCCGGCGGCAGGCCACCCTGCGACTGGCCCACGCTCATGCTGCCGCGGGTGGCGACAAAGCGCATGCCGACCTCCCGGGCGGCCTCGATGGAATCCTCCAGCCGCACCCCGTTGGGGTAGATGTAGAGATGGTCGCTGGACGTGGTGCAGCCCGACAGCAGCAGCTCGGCCATGGCCACCCGGGTCGAGACCTGCACCATCTCGGGGGTGAGGCCGGCCCAGATCGGGTACAGACCTCGCAGCCAGCCGAACAGCTCCGCGTCCTGCACGCCGGGAATGGCGCGGGTGAGGCTCTGGACCATGTGGTGGTGGGTGTTCACCAGTCCGGGCGTGACCAGGTGGCCGCGGGCGTCGATCACTTCATCGGCCTCAGCACGCAGTGCGGGCGGCAGCTCGGCTGCCGGCCCGATCCACTCGATGCGATGCCCGCGCACGAACAGCGAAGCGTCCTTGATTTCGCGCCCCCGGGCAGGCTCGAGGTGGTCGAAAGTGGCGATGCAGGCGGCGCGATCGATGAGCAGGGTGGGCATGGCGGGTTCCGTCCGGCGTGCGCCACAATGCGCAGCATGCTTGCATTTTCGGCCAATCTCAGCACCCTGTTCACCGACCTGCCGCTGCCCTTGCGCTTTGCGGCCGCACGCGCGGCAGGTTTTGAAGCCGTGGAATTGCAGTTCCCCTATGCGCACCCGGCCGAGGAGCTGGCGCAGGCGCTGAAGGACGCGGACCAGCGGCTGGTTCTTCACAACCTGCCGGCGGGCGACTGGGTGGCCGGAGAGCGGGGCATCGCCTGCCACCCCGACCGGGTGGGCGAGTTCCTGTCCGGTGTCGAACAGGCCATGGCCTTCGCCATCGCCCTGGGTGTGCCACAGCTCAACTGCCTGGCCGGCATACCCCCTGCGGGTGTCGGGCGTGACGAAGCCCTGGACACCCTGCGCGCCAACCTTCGCCACGCCGGCCGCGCGCTGGCCCGCCAGGGCCTGCGCTTGCTGGTCGAGCCGATCAACAGCATCGACGTTCCAGGCTTCCTGATCGACCGGCCGTCGGTGGCCGTGGCGCTGATCGAGGAGCTGCGCCAGGCGCATGGCCTGGACAACCTGTTCCTGCAGTACGACGTCTACCATGCCCAGCGCATGGAGGGTGAACTGGCGCTGTCGCTGCAGCGCTGGTTGCCGCTGATCGGCCATGTTCAGATCGCCGACAACCCCGGCCGGGCCGAACCGGGCAGCGGCGAAATCCGCTATGCCTTTCTGTTCGACTGGCTGGAGCGCATCGGCTACCGGGGCTTTGTGGGCTGCGAGTACTTTCCGGCCGACAAGGCGGCGGGCGGGACGCAGGCCGGGCTGGGCTGGCTGGCCGCCCACGGCCGGCTTCCCTCGGGTGCCCGGATCGGGACGTCCGCATGAGTGCCTCATGGCCGCTGCGAAGTCGCTCAGCCCCGGACGGCACAAGGCGGAGGGGCTTGCGATGAACCTGCCGGACAACCCCCGCGCCCTGCTGCGCCACCTGTACGACGTGGCCGTGCAACGCGCGCTGCCGCTGCACAACACGGCGGCGCACCTGCCGGCTCCACCGGAAGGCCGCACGCTGGTGCTCGGCGCGGGCAAGGCGGGTGGCGCCATGGCGCAGGCGGTGGAAGCATTCTGGCCTGCCGACGCGCCGCTGTCGGGCCTGGTGGTCACGCGCCATGGCCACACACCGCCCCGGCCCGCCGGGCTGGCGCAGCGCATCGAGGTGGTGGAGGCCGCGCATCCGGTGCCCGACGAGGCCGGGCTGCGGGCCGCGCAGCGCATTCTGGCGCTGACCCAGGGCCTGACCGCAGACGATCTGGTGCTGTGCCTGATATCGGGCGGGGGTTCGGCGCTGCTGACCCTTCCCTGCGAGGGCCTGACGCTGCAGGACAAGCAGCGCATCAACCGCCAACTGCTGGACTGTGGTGCGCACATCGGCGAGATGAACACCGTGCGCAAGCACCTCTCGGCCATCAAGGGCGGTCGTCTGGCGGCGGCCTGTGCGCCGGCGCGCGTGGTGACATTGACCATCAGCGACGTGCCGGGCGATGACGTCAGCGTGATCGCCAGCGGGCCCACCGTGGCCGATGCGACCACCTGTGCCGATGCACTGGACATCCTGTGCCGCCACGGCATTGCCGTGCCGCAGGCGGTGCGCGAGCGGCTGGAGTCCGGCGCGCTGGAGACCCCCAAGCCGGGCGATCCGCGGCTGGCGGGCTGCGAGACCCGCCTCATCGCGACCCCGCAGCAGAGCCTGGAGGCCGCTGCCGAGGCTGCGCGGGCGCTGGGTCTGCGTGCCTACATCCTCAGTGACGAGATCGAAGGCGAGTCGCGCGAAGTGGGCAGGGTGCACGCGGCGCTGGCGCGCTCGACGGCGCTGGGCCGAAGCGCCTTCGAGGCGCCCTGCGTCATCCTCAGCGGCGGGGAGACCACCGTCACCGTACGCCCGCGCGCCGAGGGCCAGCCGAAAGGGCGCGGCGGCCGTGCCGGCGAGTTCTGCATGGGCCTGGCCCAGGCGCTCAGCGGGCAGCCCGGGGTCTGGGCGCTGGCGGCCGACACCGACGGCATCGACGGCGTCGAGGACAACGCGGGTGCCCTGGTGGCGCCGGACACGCTGGCACGGGCGGCATCCAGGGGGCTGAAGCTGGCCGATCACCTGGACCGCAACGACGCCTACGGCTTTTTCGGGCCGCTGGGGGACCTGGTCCACACCGGCCCCACCCACACCAATGTGAACGACTTTCGCGCCCTGCTGGTGCGCTGAGTGGCGGCGCCTGGCAGCCGGAGGGGCCCGCCTGGACCGGCGGTGACCCATCGGCCCGGCGAATCGTTTCTAATATTGGCCTGCTGGCGGCGCCCATGCCGCCCTTTCCTGTCCCCGATACCGGGGCCGGCCGATCCCCATCGCAAACCCTTGATTCGGTGCCCGAACGGGTGCCCAGCATCGCTTTGTCCCGTCCAGTTTCCCCGGTTCCCTCCACGGCCCTGGTCCGCCAGCTCAGCGGCTGGCTGCCGGCCGGCCCCGACACGGCCCGGCAGGACGTGGCCGAGCGCCTGGGACAGTGGCTGAACGTGGCCGAGGCGATCGAGCTGCGTGCCGCCGGGCCGGCCCTGGCGCAGGCCGCCCGACGCTCGGGTGCCTCACCGGCGCCCGGCGCGCGGCAACGGCTGCACGAACAGCTTCAAGCCGAGCTGGAGCGCGTGCGCGCCGTGCTGGGCCGATCGATCCTGGCGCGGGACCCCGCGCACCGGCCCGACCCGTGCGACCCCGATGTCGAACTGGCCCTGTGGCACCAGAGGCTCAACGATGTGCAGCGGCGCATGGAGATGAGCGTCGACGCGCTGCGCCAGCATGTGCGCCAGCAACTGGGCGCCGGTGGCCCGGCGCTGGCCCGGCTGGCTGCCCTGGACGCGGTCATGGACCGCCTGTACGCCGGCCGCGAACAGCGCCTGCTGGCCGGACTCCCGGCCTTCCTGAAGGCGCGCTTCGCGGCGCTGCGCGGCGCTGCCGCGACCGAAGACAGGGCCGGGGGCCGGCACTGGCTGGACACCTTCAACGAAGAATTCGAGCAGCTGCTGCTGGCCGAGCTCGACCTGCGCCTGCTGCCGGTCGTCGGCCTGATTGAATCCCTGGATCCATGACACCCGAGACTTCCCGTTTTTCCCGCATCCTGTTCGTTCTGGCCTTTGTCACCGGTCTGGCCGTGGTCGGCTGGGTGGCCAGCGGTTTTGTGGGCACCAGCGCGTTTGCGCTGGGCATGACCGTGCTGATCGGCCTGGTCTACCTGGCCGGTGCGTGGGAGCTGCTGCGCTTCGGTCAGGCCACGGCGCAACTGCGTGCGGCGATGGGCACCATGGGGCAGCCCCTGAACAGGCTGGCCGACTGGTTGCAGGGCGTGCCGGCCACCCTTCAGGACGCCGTGCGCCAGCGCATCGAGAACGAACGCAGTGCTTTCCCGGGTCCTGCGCTCACGCCCTACCTGGTGGGTCTGCTGGTCATGCTCGGCATGCTGGGCACCTTCCTGGGCATGGTGGTCACCTTCAAGGGCGCGGTGTTCGCGCTCGAGGGCTCGGCCGACCTGACGGCCATCCGCAGTGCCCTGGCGGCCCCCATCAAGGGCCTGGGCCTGTCTTTCGGCACCTCGGTGGCCGGCGTGGCCACCTCGGCCATGCTGGGCCTGATGGCCACCGTGGCACGGCGCGAGCGGGCCCAGGCCCTGCGCGCGCTGGACCTGCTGGCCGCCACGACGCTGCGTCCGTTCACGGCCGCCCACCAGCGCCAGCAGAGTCTCGAGGCCTTGCAGCGACAGGCCGACGCCCTGCCTGCGGCTGCGCAGCACCTGCAGGCGCTGATCGGGCAGATGGAGCGTCGCAGCCAGCAACTCGACGAGCAACTGCTGGCCCGCCAGGCCGAATTCCAGCGCGAAGCCGCTGCCGCCTACACCGCACTCGCACAGTCGGTGCAGCGCTCGCTGAGCGACAGCCTGGTGGCCAGTGCCCGAGCCGCCTCCGATGGCCTGCAGCCCGTGGTGCAGCAGGCCATGGCGGGCATCGCCGCCGAGTCCAGTCGCCTGCATGAAGGCGTGAGCCAGGCTGTTCAGGCGCAGCTGGCCTGCCTGTCGAGCCAGTTTGGCGCCACCGCCGCCACCGTGGCCGACACCTGGACCCGCGCGCTGGCGCAGCACGAACAGGGTGGCCGGCAGCTGCTGCAGGGCCTGGCGGAGTCGCTGGCGGCCTTCAACCACAGCTTTGACGAGCGTGCGGCCCGGCTGGTGGCCCAGACCGAGGCGCTGGTCCAGAACCGGGCCGAGTCGGAAGCCGCATGGACGAGGCAGCAAGGCCAACGCATGGACGAGCTGGCGGCGCTGTGGCGCAGCGAGCTGGCCGCCTTGCGCAGCGAGGAGGCGCAGCGAGGCGAAGCGGCGGTGCAGCGCCTGGCCGACCTGCAGGCGGCACTGGCCACACAGCTGGCCACCCTGGGCTGCGCGCTGGAGGCGCCCATGGCCCGCCTGATGCAGGCCGCGGCCGACGCCCCCAGGGCGGCGGCCGAAGTCATTGCCCAACTGCGCGAACAGATGGGGCTGCTGGCCGAACGCGACAACGCCACCCTGGCCGAGCGCGCCGACCTGATTGGCCAGATCGGCAACCTGCTGCAGCAGGTGCAGCAAACCACCGGCGAGCAGCGTGCGGCCATTGAGCACCTGGTCGGCTCGGCCACCGGCGTGCTCGACCGGGTGGGCCGGCAGTTTGCCGACACCGTGGGCGCCCAGGCGGAACGCGCCGAAGTCATGGCCGGGCAGGCCGCAACCAGCGCGGCCCAGCTCGCCAGCCTGGGCCAGGCCTTCGAGCAGGGCACGCGGCAGCTGGCGGCCAGCCACGAACAGCTTGCGCAAAGCCTGCAGCACGTGCAGGCGGCCATCGAGCAGTCGCTCTCGCGCAGCGACGAACAGCTGGCCTATTACGTGGCGCAGGCGCGCGAGGTCATCGACCTGAGCATCAGCGCGCAGCAGGGCATCATCGACGACCTGCGGCGCCTGAAGGCACCGGCCCGGTCCACCACAGGGGCCGCGCAATGAGTGCCTTTCAGGACCCGCTGGTCACCGGCGGCCGGCACGCCGACGAAGCGGACGAGACCACGGCGCCGGTCTGGTCCGTCTTCGGCGACCTCATGGCCGGCCTGGTGGGTGCCTTCGTGCTTGTGTTCATCGGCGTGCTGCTGACCCAGGTGGACCTGGTCAACAGCCTGCAGGCCGAAATCGAGAAGCGCCAGCAGGAAGAAGCGCGCCGCATGGCGCTGGAAAAGGCGCTGGCCGTGCCCCTGGCCAGCGGCCGCATCACCCTGGACAACGGCCGCATCGGCATCAGCGGCAGCGTGCTGTTCGACCTCAATTCGGACCGGCTGCGTCCCGAGGGTGAGCAATTGCTGCAGGCCCTGGTGCCGCCGCTGAAGGTCTACCTCGAAGAGCGTGACGACATGCTGATGGTCAGCGGCTTCACCGACGACCGGCCCGTCAGTGCCGCCAACACCCGGTTCCGGGACAACCTGGAACTCTCGGCCCAGCGGGCCCTGACCGTCACCCGCACCCTGATTGCGCAGGGCATGCCGCGCGCGCGCGTCTTCAGTGCCGCCTTTGGCGCCGAACAGCCGGTGGCCAGCAACGCCGACGAGGAAGGCCGTGCCCTCAACCGGCGCGTGGAGATGGCGCCGGTGCCACGCGCCGGTCCTGGCGCAGGCAAGCCTGCCGCCTCCGCATCATGAAGCCGGCGGCACCTTCCCCGGCGGCGTCCATGCTGGCCGCGCTCAACGCGCACATCGCCCAGGCCTCGCGGGCGGCGCGCCAGGCGCAGGGCCTGCCGGCTCACCATGGGCAGCCACCCTGGCCGCCGCTGCGCAGCGCGCAGCGCTTCGGCGAAACCTGGGAGCGCATGGGGGCCGAGGTGCAGGTGCAGCAGGCCCGCCAGCGCGCCCCGCAGAACGCCGGCCCGCTCAACCCGCATCGCCTGATGGTCGAGACCCTTGCCCTCATGGGTGAACTCTCACCCCACTACCTGCGCCGCTTCCTGGCCCACACCGACACCCTGCTCTGGCTGGAGCAGGCCCAGGAGCAGCTCAGGCCG
>SBFS01000100.1 GCA_006227825.1 Burkholderiales bacterium
CGCCCAAAGGACGTGCCCATGATTGCCCAGGAACTTGAAGTCAGCTTGCATATGGCCTTCGTCGAGGCCCGGCAGCAGCGGCACGAATTCATCACCGTCGAGCACCTGCTGCTTGCGCTGCTGGACAACCCCAGCGCGGCCGAGGTGCTGCGCGCCTGCTCGGCCAACATCGACGACCTGCGCAAGTCCCTGACGAATTTCATCAAGGACAACACGCCGCAGGTGGCGGGCACCGAGGAGGTGGACACCCAGCCCACGCTCGGATTCCAGCGGGTCATCCAGCGGGCCATCATGCACGTGCAGTCGACGGGCAACGGCAAGAAGGAAGTCACCGGCGCCAACGTGCTGGTCGCCATCTTCGGCGAAAAGGACTCGCACGCGGTCTACTACCTGCACCAGCAGGGCGTGACGCGGCTGGATGTGGTGAACTTCATCGCCCACGGCATCCGCAAGAGCGATCCGCCCGAGACGGGCAAGTCCGGCGAGAGCGCGGCCGAAAACGAGGAGCAGGGCGCCGAGGGCAAGTCCAGCGAGAAGGCTTCTCCGCTGGAGCAGTTCACGCAGAACCTCAACCAGCTCGCCCGGGACGGCAAGATCGACCCCCTGATCGGCCGTGAGTACGAGGTCGAGCGCGTCATCCAGATCCTGTGCCGCCGGCGCAAGAACAACCCCCTGCTGGTGGGCGAGGCGGGCGTGGGCAAGACCGCCATCGCCGAAGGGCTGGCCTGGCGCATCACCCAGGGGGACGTGCCCGAGATCCTGGCCGAATCCAGCGTCTATTCGCTGGACATGGGCGCCCTGCTGGCGGGCACCAAGTACCGGGGCGACTTCGAACAGCGCCTCAAGGGCGTGCTCAAGTCCCTCAAGGACAAGCCGCACGCGATCCTGTTCATCGACGAGATCCACACCCTGATCGGGGCCGGCGCTGCCTCGGGCGGCACGCTGGATGCATCCAACCTGCTCAAGCCGGCGCTCTCCAGCGGCCAGCTCAAGTGCATCGGTGCCACGACCTTCACCGAATTCCGCGGCATCTTCGAGAAGGATGCGGCCCTGTCGCGCCGTTTCCAGAAGGTCGATGTGGTGGAGCCCACGGTCGAACAGACGGTGGACATCCTCAAGGGCCTCAAGAGCCGGTTCGAGGAGCACCACAGCGTCAAGTACGCCGTGGCGGCGCTTCAGGCGGCAGCCGAGCTGTCGGCCAAGTACATCAACGACCGCCACCTGCCCGACAAGGCGATCGACGTGATCGACGAGGCCGGGGCCGCGCAGCGCATCCTGGCGCCTTCCCGGCGCAAGAAGACCATCGGCAAGAACGAGATCGAGGAGATCGTGGCCAAGATCGCGCGGATTCCGCCCGCGAACGTGTCCAACGACGACCGCAGCAAGCTCCAGACCCTGGAGCGGGACCTCAAGAGCGTGGTGTTCGGGCAGGACAAGGCGCTGGAGGTGCTCGCTGCCAGTGTCAAGATGGCCCGCTCCGGCCTGGGCAAGGCCGACAAGCCCATCGGTGCTTTCCTGTTCAGCGGCCCGACCGGCGTCGGCAAGACCGAAGCGGCCAAGCAGCTGGCCTACATCATGGGCATCGACCTGATCCGCTTCGACATGTCCGAGTACATGGAGCGCCACGCGGTCAGCCGCCTGATCGGCGCGCCCCCCGGGTATGTCGGGTTCGACCAGGGCGGCCTGCTGACCGAGGCCATCACCAAGAAGCCGCACTGCGTGCTGCTGCTCGACGAGATCGAGAAGGCGCACCCGGACATCTTCAACGTGCTGCTGCAGGTGATGGACCACGGTACGCTGACGGACAACAACGGACGCAAGGCCGACTTCCGCAACGTCATCATCATCATGACGACGAACGCGGGCGCCGAGACGATGAACAAGGCCGCCATCGGCTTCACCAACCCGCGCGAGTCCGGTGACGAGATGGCCGACATCAAGCGGCTGTTCACGCCCGAGTTCCGCAACCGGCTCGATGCCATCGTCAGCTTCAAGGCGCTGGACGAGAACATCATCCTGCGCGTGGTGGACAAGTTCCTGCTGCAGCTGGAGACCCAGCTGGCCGAGAAGAAGGTGGAAGTCACGTTCACCGACACCCTGCGCAAGTACCTGGCCAAGAAGGGCTTCGACCCGCTGATGGGCGCGCGCCCGATGCAGCGGCTCATCCAGGACACGATCCGCCGCGCGCTGGCCGACGAACTGCTGTTCGGCCGCCTGACCGAGGGCGGTCGCCTGACCGTCGACCTGGAGGCGCGGGTGGGCGAGGACGGCAAGGAGACGCAGGAGGTCCAGCTGGACATCCAGCCCTTGCCCAGGAAAGAGGGCAAGCCGAGGGCGGCCGAAGAGGCGGCGGCCGCCGACTGACACGGCAGCGCTTCATCCGGACAAGGCCTGTCGCGCGCAGGCCTTTTTTTGGGGTCGGGTCTGCCGCGCGAAGCTGCGTTCAGCCTCCGCCTGCAGCGGCCATGTAGCGGGTTCGCAGCTGTTCCATGCGGCGCCGGTTCGCGCCGAAGTCCTCGCGCCCCAGGCGGCTCGCGCTGCGGACCTGGATGACCCGGTTGTCCGGGTCGGACCAGAACTCGAGGTCATCGACGAAACCCAGCCAGCGGGTTCGTGCCTCGGCATGGATGTAGTCATCCGCGCGGCGAACCACGCGCAGTGACGGCTCACCGGAAAGCACGTCTGCGAGCAGTTGCATCGCCCGAACCGGATCGTCGTCGGGCCAGGGCCAGGGCTCGACGCGGGCGTGTTCCTGCTGGGGGTGTCCGGGGTGGAGGTCGGCCTGGCTGCTGACGCTGTTGCGGGTCTCTGAGGGCGGCTTGAGTCGGCCTTGCCGGACACCCAGGTCATCGGGCGCATGGCCTTGCAGCAGGCCCGCCTGCCCGGAGGCCAGCAGCAGCAGGGGCGGCGCGACCAGCGCCGCCAGCCAGGCGCGGCGGGTTCGCCGGTTCACCGCCGGCCACCGCCCAGCAGGCCGCCGAGCAAGCCCCTGACGATCTGCCGGCCCAGTCCGCTGGCCACGCTTCGGGCCGCCGTCTTGGCCATGGTCTGCACCAGGCCGTCGTACTGGCCACCGCGGGGGCCGGTGCGGCCGAAGAGCACCTCGTTGAGCTTGCCGCCAGCGCTGGTGGTGGCGGGAGGCGCCGGCGTGGCACCCGGCACACGGGGTGCAGTCCGGTCGCCGCCGTCTGGCGCTTGGGCGCCGGTCCGCTGCTCGGCATGCTGGCGCAGGATTTCGTAGGCGCTGTCCCGGTCGACCGTCTTTTCGTAGACGCCGGCAACCAGCGACTGGGCGATGAGCGCCTGCCGCTGCGCGGCGCTGATGGGGCCGAGCTGGCTGCCTGGCGGGCAGACATAGGCGCGCTCGGTCTCGGTGGGCCGGCCCTTGGCATCGAGCAGGCTGACCAGGGCCTCGCCGACGGCCAGCTCGGTGATGGCGGCCTCGATGTCCAGTCCGGCCTTGGGGCGCATGGTCTGGGCCGTGGCCTTGACCGCCTTCTGGTCCCGGGGCGTGAAGGCGCGCAGCGCGTGCTGGATGCGGTTGCCAAGCTGGCCCAGCACGCTGTCCGGGATGTCCAGAGGGTTCTGGGTCACGAAGTACACGCCGACGCCCTTGGAGCGGACCAGACGGACCACCAGCTCGATGCGCTCGATCAGCACCTTGGGGGCATCGTTGAACAGCAGGTGGGCCTCGTCGAAGAAGAACACCAGCCTGGGCTTGTCGGGGTCGCCGATTTCGGGCAGGGTCTCGAACAGCTCGGAGAGCATCCAGAGCAGGAAGGTGCCGTACAGGCGCGGCGCGTTGAGCAGCTTGTCGGCGGCCAGGATGTTGATCACGCCCTTGCCGTCGACGGTCTGCATGAAGTCCTGGATGTCGAGCATCGGCTCGCCGAAGAACCGGTCGCCGCCCTGCTGCTCGACCTGCAGCAGACCACGCTGGATGGCACCGATGCTGGCGGCACTGATGTTGCCGTATTCCGTGGTGAACTGGCGCGCGTTGTCCCCGACATGCTGCAGCAGTGCGCGCAGGTCCTTCATGTCCAGCAGCAGCAGGCCGTTGTCGTCCGCGATCTTGAAAACCAGGGAGAGCACCCCGGCCTGGGTGTCGTTCAGGTTGAGCATGCGCGCGAGCAGAAGCGGCCCCATGTCGCTGATGGTGGCCCTCACCGGGTGACCCTGTTCGCCGAACACGTCCCAGAGGGTGGCGGGGCAGGCCTGCGACTCGGGCAGCTCGATGCCGCGGTCGCGCAGGACGGCGCTGATCTTCTCGCCGAAGGAACCCGGCTGGCTGATGCCGGTCAGGTCGCCCTTGACGTCGGCCATGAAGACCGGGACGCCGATGCGGGAGAACTGCTCGGCCAGCGTCTGCAGCGTGACCGTCTTTCCGGTGCCCGTGGCACCGGTGATCAGGCCGTGCCGGTTGGCCAGTTGTGGCAGCAGATGGCAGTGGGTCTGGGCGTTCTTGGCGATGAGCATCGGTGCGGCCATGGTGTCCTCGGGAGCATCGGTGGGCGGGGGCGGCGGTGGTCCACCGTAAAATCACGGCCTATTACACCAAATTCTGGTCAGCAAAAAGGATTCGTTTGTGGCTGGACACAGCAAATGGGCCAACATTCAACACCGCAAGGGCCGGCAGGATGAGAAGCGGGGGAAGATCTGGACGCGGGTGATCCGCGAGATCACGGTGGCCGCCCGCTCCGGAGGCTCCGACCCGTCGTCCAACCCGCGGCTGCGGCTGGCGATCGACAAGGCCAAGGCGGCCAACATGCCCGCCGACCGCATCAAGTACAACATCGACAAGGCATCCGGCAACCTCGAGGGCCAGGCGCTTGAGGAGATCCGGTACGAGGGCTACGGCATCGGGGGGGCAGCCGTCATCGTCGACACCATGACGGACAACCGCGTGCGCACGGTGGCGGAGGTGCGCCATGCCTTCAGCAAGCACGGCGGCAATCTGGGCACAGAGGGTTCGGTGGCTTTCCAGTTCAGGCACTGCGGCCAGCTCGTGTTCGCGCCCGGGACCTCCGAGGACCGGGTGATGGAGGTGGCGCTGGAGGCGGGTGCCGACGATGTGATCACCGGCGAGGACGGCGCCATCGAGGTGCTCACGGCGGTGGCCGACTTCGAGGCCGTGAAGAACGCGCTCGAGGCGGCCGCCCTGGTGCCTGAGTGGGCCGGCGTGACCATGCGGGCCGAGAACACGGTGGCGCTCGAGGGCGAGGATGCCGAGCGCATGCAGAAGCTGCTGGATGTGCTGGAAGACCTGGACGACGTTCAGGAGGTCTTCCACAACGCGGAGCTTTGACCGGCTCCTGCACCGCGTTGCCCGCGCCGTCCCGTCGGGCGGGCATGGACGCATGGCCCGGCAGGCCCTGCGCAAGCCCTTGTCACGGAGCCCCTGCGGGCGCCTGATCGTTATCTGGAGAAGCAACGTGAAAGTTCTGGTGATTGGCGGCGGCGGCCGCGAGCATGCACTGGCCTGGCGCCTCAAGCGTTCGCCGAGCGTCAGCCAGGTGTTTGTGGCACCGGGCAATGCCGGGACTGCGCGCGACCCGCAGCTGACCAATGTCCCCCTCACCGACAAGGTGCTCCTGCGCGAATGGGTGCAGGCCAATGGCATCGGTCTGACGGTGGTGGGGCCCGAGGCCCCGCTGGCGGCCGGAGTGGTCGACGAGTTCCGTGCCCACGGACTGGCCGTCTTCGGCCCGACCCGCCAGGCAGCCCAGCTCGAGAGCTCGAAGGCCTTTTCCAAGGCCTTCATGCAGCGCCACGGCATCCCGACCGCCCGCTACCAGACGTTCTCCGACCCGGTGCAGGCACACGCCTATGTGGACGAGCAGGGCGCCCCCATCGTGGTCAAGGCCGACGGCCTGGCGGCGGGCAAGGGCGTGGTGGTGGCCATGACGGCAGCCGAGGCGCACGAGGCGATCGATTTCATGCTGGTGGACAACACACTGGGTGTTGCGCACAACGAGGGTGGCGCGCGCGTGGTGATCGAGGAATTCCTCGAGGGCGAGGAGGCCAGTTTCATCGTCCTGTGCGACGGTGAGCATGCCCTGCCGCTGGCCACCAGCCAGGACCACAAGCGCCTGCTGGACCACGACCAGGGGCCGAACACGGGCGGCATGGGCGCCTACTCGCCGGCGCCGGTGGTCACGCCCGCGGTGCACGAGCGCGCCATGCAGGAGATCATCCTGCCGACCTTGCGGGGCATGGCCGCGGACGGCATTCCCTACACCGGCTTTCTCTACGCCGGGCTCATGATCACGCCGGATGGCGCGGTCAAGACGCTGGAGTTCAACTGCCGCATGGGTGATCCGGAAACCCAGCCCATCATGATGCGTCTTCGCAGCGACCTGGCGCAGGTCCTGCTGGCCGGCACCCGGGGCGAGCTGGACAGGGTGGAGCTGTCCTGGGACGAACGGGTGGCCCTGGGGGTGGTGCTTGCGGCCCACGGCTATCCGCTGCAGCCCCGCAAGGGGGACGTGATCGAAGGCCTGCCGGCCGACAGCGACGCCTGCATGGTCTTCCACGCCGGGACGCAGGAGCGCGAAGACCAGGTGGTCACCAGTGGCGGCCGCGTGCTGTGTGTGACCGCGCTGGGCCAGACGGTCCGCGAGGCGCAGGAGCTGGCCTACCGGCACGCGTCGTCCATCCGGTTCGATGGCGTGCAGTACCGCCGCGATATCGGCCATCGGGCTGTGTGAGCGCGGCTGCGGTGACACCCGAGCTGCCCATCCGATTCAAGGGGTCCGGGCTGGCCGCCTGGCTGCTGCGCATGGCGGGCTGGCGCCTGCATCACGACGGCTTCCCCTCGCTGCAGGGGGTGGCCATCATCTATCCGCACACGAGCAACTGGGACTTCCCTGTCATGTTGCTGGCCAAGTGGGCCATTGGCGTGCCTGTCCGGTTCTGGGGCAAGGACAGCCTGTTCCGCATTCCGCTCTTCGGCCGCTGGCTGAGGCGGCTGGGCGGTGTGCCGGTGGACCGGCGCTCGTCCAGCGGTGCTGTCGGCACCATGGTCGGCCTGATGGGGCAGGCCCGGGATCGCGGCGAGGTGTTCTGGCTGGCACTGTCTCCCGAAGGAACGCGCAACTTCACGTCGGGCTGGCGCAGCGGCTTCTATCGGGTGGCCCTGGAGGCGGGGGTGCCGGTCGCGGTGATCGGGCTGGATTACCGGGACAGAACCATCGATGTGAGCCGCTTCGTGCGGCTGCAGGGCCAGGAGGCCGCCGACTATGGCATTCTGGCGGCTGCGCTCGATGGGGTGGTCGGCCACCACCCCGAGAAGGCCAGCCCGGTTTGCCCGCTGGCTGCGCCGGCTCGGATTGTCAAGGAAAGCACATGAAAGCAAGCAGACCCTCCCATGAGGTGCGGCAGTACCTCACCGGGCTGCAGGACCGGATCACCTCCACCGTGGCGATGGTCGACGGCGGGCAGTTCCTGGTCGATCCCTGGAACAAGGCGGCTGGCGAGATGCTGCAGGGCGACGGCATCACCCAGATCCTGGAGGACGGCGTGGTGTTCGAGCGGGCCGGTTGCGGTTTCTCGCATGTGCGCGGTCCCCGCCTGCCTCCTTCGGCCACCCAGCACAGGCCCGAGCTGGCAGGGGCGCCGTTCGAGGCCATGGGCGTGTCCCTGGTGTTCCATCCGCGCAACCCGTATGTGCCGACCGTGCACATGAACGTGCGCATGATCGCGGCGACGCCCGCCGGGGGGCAGACCGTCTGCTGGTTCGGCGGCGGCATGGACCTCACGCCCTACTACGGGTTCGAGGAGGATGCCGTTCACTTCCATGCCACCTGCCGCAAGGCGCTCGACCCGTTCGGTGTCGACAAGTACCCCCGCTTCAAGCGCTGGTGCGACGAGTATTTCCACCTCAAGCACCGCAACGAGCAGCGCGGCATCGGCGGGGTGTTCTTCGATGACTTTTCGGAGCTGGGCTACGAGGGCAGCCTGGCCATGATGCGGTCGGTGGGCGATGCCTTTCTCGATGCCTACCTTCCCATCGTCGACCGACGCCGCGACATGGACTACGGAGAGCGTGAGCGCAGCTTCCAGCTCTATCGCCGGGGCCGGTATGTCGAGTTCAACCTGGTCTGGGACCGCGGAACCCATTTCGGCCTTCAGTCGGGTGGCCGCAGCGAGTCCATCCTGCTTTCGATGCCGCCCCTGGTGAGCTGGTCCTACAACCGCCAGAGCCTGCCGGGAACGCCGGAGGACCGCCTCTACCGGGATTTCCTCGTGCGCCGGGACTGGGTCTGATGGGCCGCGGACCGATCGCGCGCGTGGGCATGTTCGGCGGCGCCTTCGACCCGCCGCACCTGGCCCATCTGCGCCTGGCCCGGACGGCACTGGAGCAACTGGGCCTGGACCGCCTGCACGTGATACCGACCGGGCAGGCCTGGCACAAGGCACGTGTGCTGTCTGCCGCCTCCCACCGGCTGGCCATGTGCGAACTGGCGTTCGGCGATCTGCCGGGTGTGGTCATCGACGACCGGGAAATCCGGCGTGAGGGCCCGAGCTACACCGCAGACACCCTGGCCGAGCTCAGGGCGCTTTATCCGGGCGCCAGTCTCTACCTGGTGCTCGGAGCGGATCAGCTGCTTTCCTTTCGTGGCTGGGTGCGCTGGCAGGATGTCCTGCAGCAGGCCCGCCTGGCCGTCGCGGACCGGCCCCTGGACGAATCCGCCAGCGATGGCGCGGAAGGCGTGGCCGGTCCCGACCTGGCCGCCGTCGGCATTCCGTTTGAGCCGCTGTGCATGCCGCCCTGGCGCCTGAGCGCGACGGCCGTACGTGCGCAGGCGGCCATGGGCAGCTCCAGCATCGGCCAGATGGTTCCGGACGCTGTGTCGAGCTATATTTCACAACATTCCCTCTACCCCAGCGCCTCATGACCAGCGAATCCACCTCGAAGAAGCAACTCCAGCGCCTGCAGCGCGCCATCGTCGACGGCCTGGAGGACGTCAAGGGTCAGGACATCGTGGTCTTCAACACCGAAGAGCTCTCGCCCCTTTTCGAGCGGGTGATCGTGGCCAGCGGCACCTCCAACCGGCAGACCAAGGCCCTGGCCGCCAGCGTGCGGGACAAGGTTCGCGAGGCCGGCTTCGACAAGCCGCGCATCGAGGGCGAGGACAACGGCGAGTGGATCATCGTCGACTGTGGCCAGGCCGTGGCCCATGTCATGCAGCCGGTGATCCGCCAGTACTACCGGCTGGAGGAAATCTGGGGTGCCAAGCCGGTCCGGCTGCGACACGGCGCGGCCAAGGACAAGGCGGCCTCCGGTGCCGCCCCGCGCCAGGCCGGTGCCCGGACCGGGTCCGGTTCCTCAGCCCGTACGGCTTCGGCTGCCACCGGAGCGGCCCCGCGTGCGGCGCGCCCTTCGTCCGGGTCCGCAGCGGCAAAGAAGACCGCCGGGCGCAAGACGGCCCCGCGCACCGGCGGCGGCGCTGCGGCCGCCGAGCCGTCCAAGCCTGCACGGCGGGTTGCGGCCCCCAGGTCCAAGGCGCCGGTGGCCAAGCTGGTCGTCAACAAGCCCCGGCCGGCGGCCAAGGCCGCTGCCGGCAAGTCACCGGCCCGCAAGACGGCGGCCAAGAAGAAGCCCTCATGAAGCTGGTGGTCGTGGCGGTCGGGCAACGCATGCCCGACTGGGCACAGACCGCCTGCGACGACTATGTCCGGCGCTGCCCCCCCGAGTGGCGGCTGGAGGTGCGCACGGTCAAGACCGAGCCTCGCGGGGTGAAGGGCCGTGAGGCCCTGCAGGCAGCCGAGCGCGAACGCATCCAGGCAGTCCTGCCCAAGGGCTGCCGCCTGGTGGTCCTGGACGAGCGGGGGGCGGCCCTGAGCACCCGCGACCTGGCGGACCAGCTGCAGCGCTGGCAGCTGGGAGGCGACGATGTGGCCCTGGTGATCGGCGGCCCGGACGGCCTGGAGCCGGCATTCCGGGACGCAGCCCACCAGCGGATCCGGCTCTCCGACCTGACCCTGCCCCACGCCCTTGCCCGCGTGCTGCTGCTCGAGCAGCTCTACCGCGCCTGGTCGATCAACACCAACCATCCCTACCACCGGGAATGAGCCCGTCGCAGCGGCCCCTCCAACCACCGTCGCCCCGTCATGACCGACTTCATCTACCTGGCCTCCCAGAGCCCCCGACGACGCCAGTTGCTGGAGCAGTGGGGGGTGCGCTGCGAACTCCTGCTGCCCGACGAGGATGAGGATGTCGAAGCCCTGGAGGCGGTCAGGACGGGCGAGCCGCCGGCCGCCTACGTTCGCCGGGTCACTTCGCTCAAGCTGGACGCCGCGCTCCAGAGGCTGCGACGCAGGGGGCTGCCGGCAGCGCCGGTCCTGTGCGCGGACACCACGGTCGCGCTGGGCAGGCGCATCCTGGGCAAGCCGGCCGATGCGGCCGATGCGCGCCGCATGCTGGGCGACCTGTCCGGACGGCGGCACCGTGTGCTGACCGCCGTGTCCGTGGGCCGCCCCGGCGCCCGCTCGCAGCGGGTCTGGCAGGCCTTGTCGGTCTCCACCGTCCGTTTCTCCATCCTCAGCCCGGAACAGATCCGCCGCTATGTCCGTTCGGGCGAGCCGCAGGGCAAGGCCGGGGCCTATGCCATCCAGGGGCGCGCGGCGCTCTGGATCGACCACATCAGCGGCAGCCACTCCGGCATCATGGGCCTGCCGGCACACGAAACGGCGCAGCTGCTGGCCAAGGCCGGGCTGCGCATAGACTGAGAACATCATGGCGCAGGACATCTTGATCAACTGGGCCCCGCAGGAGACGCGGGTGGCGGTGGTGGAGCAGGGCGCGGTGCAGGAGGTGCACCTGGAGCGCACGCTGGAGCGCGGGCTGGTGGGCAACATCTACCTGGGCAAGGTTTCCCGTGTTCTGCCAGGCATGCAGTCGGCCTTCATCGACATCGGGCTGGACCGCGCCGCCTTCCTGCATGTGGCCGACCTGATGCCCAACATCGCGGCCAAGCACGCCACGCCCCGAGAGCGCAGCCCGGGCGATCCGAAGCAGGCCGAGACCGGCCAGGAAGGGACCCAGCCGCCCACGCCGGCCCGTGTGCTGGCGCCGAACCCGGTGCTGCCGATCGAGCGCCAGATCTTCGAGGGTCAGGCTCTCATGGTGCAGGTGCTCAAGGATCCCATCGGCACCAAGGGGGCGCGGCTGACGGCGCAGATCAGCATTGCCGGCCGGCTGCTGGTGTTCCTGCCGCAGGACAACCACATCGGCGTCTCGCAGAAGATCCCTCCGGCCCAGCGTGAGGCCCTGCGCCAGCGGGTGCTGCGCCTGGTCACGCCCGGGGACGGGCAGCCGTCCGGAGGCTTCATCCTGCGCACCAACGCGGAAGACGCCAGCGACGAGGAGCTCACCGAGGACGTGGCCTATCTGCGCAAGACCTGGCTGCGCATCAAGGAGGCGGCCACCCGGCTGCCGGCGCCTTCGCTGCTGCACGAGGACCTCAACCTCATGCAGCGGGTGCTGCGCGATCTGGTCAGCGCCGACACCCAGTCGATACGCATCGACTCGCGCGAGCAGTTCGGCCAGATGCAGGCATTTGCCCGTGAGTTCATGCCCGACACCCTGGGCAAGCTGCAGCTTTATGCCGGCGAGCGGCCGATCTTCGACCTGTTCAACATCGACGAGGAGATCGCGCGTGCCCTGGGGCGCCGCGTCGATCTCAAGTCCGGGGGCTACCTGGTGATCGACCAGACGGAGGCGCTGACCACGGTGGACGTCAACACCGGCGGTTTCGTGGGTGCGCGCAACTTCGACGACACGGTGTTCCGCACCAACCTGGAGGCCGCGCAGGCAATCGCCCGCCAGCTGAGGCTGCGCAATCTGGGTGGCATCGTCATTGTCGACTTCATCGACATGACCCGCGAGGAGCATCGCGAGGCGGTGCTCACGGAGTTCCGCAAGCAGCTGGCACGCGACCGGGTCAAGACCATGATCGGGGGGTTCTCCCAGCTCGGCCTGGTCGAGATGACGCGCAAGCGCACGCGAGAGTCGCTGGCCCACATGCTCAGCGAGCCTTGTGCCGCCTGTGGTGGCAAGGGCTCGGTCAAGACGCCGCGCAGCGTCTGTTACGACATCCTGCGCGAGATCCTGCGCGAGGCCCGGGCGTTCAATCCGCGCGAGTTCCGCGTCGTCGCCTCGCCCCAGGTGGTCGAGCTGTTCCTCGACGAGGAGAGCCAGCACCTGGCGGGCCTGTCGGACTTCATCGGCAAGCCCATTTCGCTGCAGAGTGAAGGCCGGATGACCCAGGAGCAGTACGACATCGTGCTGCTGTAGCCACCCGCGGATCTGCCGGGAACTAATGCCCGATGGCTGGCTCTGTCGCGCAGGCCCTGGTCCCCGCGCAGCCAAGCTTCGTAACGCAATCCATACAGTTGTTGCAATGGTGTGATGCTGTTGCTCCGCTATGATCGACCGAAGGTCGGCAGCAGATCCCGCCAGAGCCCTTGAACCCACCCAACAGAATGCTGGACACGATACCGCCCGACTCCCTCCGGTCAGAGCGGCGCCGACATGTGGTCGGAGCCGCCATGCTGCTGCCTTTCCTGGCAACCCTGCCGGATCGGGCAGGCGCGCAGTTCAGGGTGGAGGTCGCCGGTGCGGGCGTTACCCGTCTGCCGTTTTCCACCGTGAGGTTCCGGGGCAATGACGGGGCCAGCGAGGACATTGCCGGCATCGTGCGCGCCGATCTCGAGCGCAGCGGGCTCTTTCGTCATGTCGAGCCAGCCGCCGGCGCCCTGGACGAGAACTCCCGTCCCGATGCCGCGCTCTGGCGCGACCGGGGCGCGGACTCCCTGGTGGTCGGCAGCGTCACAAGGCTGGCCGACGGCCGCTTCGATGTGCGGTTCCGTCTCTGGGATGTGGTCCGGGCCCAGGATCTGGGTGGCCTGAGCTTTCCGGTCGGAGCCACGGAACTGCGGCTGGCCGCGCACCGGATCGCAGACCATGTCTACGAGAAGCTCACCGGGGACAAGGGCGTCTTCTCGACCCGCATCGCCTACGTCACCAAGGTCGCCGGCCGCTACAACCTGTGGGTCGCCGACGCCGACGGCCAGGGCGCCCGATCGGCCCTCAGCAGCCCCGAGTCCATCATTTCACCGAGCTGGTCTCCCAATGGAGCGCAGCTGGCCTACGTGTCTTTCGAGGCGCGCAAGCCGGTCATCTATGCCCACGAGGTGGCCACCGGGCGCCGTCGCCTGCTGGCCAACTTCCGCGGCTCCAACAGTGCGCCGGCCTGGTCTCCGGACGGCGCCCAGATGGCGCTGGCGCTGACCCTGTCGGGCAATGCACAGGTCTATGTGATGCCTGCCACCGGGGGCGAGCCGCGCAGGCTCACGCAGTCCTCGGCCATCGACACCGAGCCGGTCTACAGCCCGGACGGCCGCCACATCTACTTCGTCAGTGACCGGGGCGGTTCACCGCAGATCTACCGCATGTCGGCGCAAGGCGGTGACGTCCAGCGCATCACCTTCTCGGGCAATTACAACATCTCGCCCTCCCCGAGCCCGGATGGCCGCCTGCTGGCCTACATCTCCCGCGTCAACGGTGCGTTCCGCCTGCATGTGCTGGAGCTCGCCACCGGGCGGGCGACAGCACTGACCGAGACATCGGCCGACGAGAGACCCAGTTTTGCACCCAACAGCCGGCTGATCATCTACGCCACCCGTGAAGGAAGCCAGGAGGCCCTGATGACGACCACGGTCGATGGACGCATCAGGACCCGGCTGGCCGGCGCCTCGGGCGACATCCGTGAGCCCGACTGGGGTCCCTTCACCTCCTGAGCCCGTCCGCCGTCCGCCCCGGACACATCCGCATTCCCGTTCCTCCTCTTCACTCCCTCTCCAGAAAGGCCCCATCCATGACCTTCGCCAAGCACACCTCCCCGAACGACACCCGCCGCGCCCAGCCGGGCCGCTGGCCGCTCGTGCTCGGCACCGTTTTGCTCGCTGCGGCGCTTGGCGCCTGCAGCTCCGGGGTCAGGCTGGACGGTGCCCAGGTGGAGGAGCGCGGCACCCAGTCCGGTGCCGCAGGTTCCGGTGCTGCGGGCCAGGGCAGCGGCGTGGACTCGCGCAACGTGGCTGCCGTGGATCTGCCCGGTGGCTCCGATCCAGCCGATGTTGCCGGCCTGGCCCGGGTCATTTACTTCGATTTCGACAGCTATGTGGTGCGGCCCGATGCCGCCTCCACGCTCGAGGCGCATGCGCGCATCCTCAACGCCGACCGGTCCCGCCGCGTGGCCCTCGAAGGCCATACCGACGAGCGGGGCGGTCGCGAGTACAACCTGGCCCTCGGGCAGCGCCGGGCCGAGGCGGTGCGCCGTTCGCTGTCGTTGCTGGGCGTGAGCGAAGCGCAGATGGAAGCGGTGAGCTTTGGCGAGGAGAAGCCGGCGGCGGTCGGCTTTACCGAGACCGCGCACTCGCAGAACCGCCGCGTTGAAATCAGTTACCGGTGAGCACCATGGCATTGAAGTCCCTGGGGCGTGCGCTGCCTCTGAGCCTGGTCGCCGTGGCCATGGTGTGGCCGTGGCAGGCGCATGCGCTGTTCGGTGACGACGAGGCCCGCAAGGCGATCATCGAGCTGAGGCAGCGCGTCGACGCCCAACGTCAGTCGATGGAGGCCGAACAGCAGCAGTCGGCCGAGTCCAGGTCCCAGATCCAGCGCAGCATGCTCGACCTTGCCGCACAGATCGAGGACCTGCGGGGCGAGGTGGCCCGGTTGCGCGGCCAGAACGAGCAACTGGCGCGCGAGCTCTCCGAATTGCAGCGACAGCAGGCAGACGTCAGGCAGGGCCTGGAGAGCCGGCTCAGGCAGGTGGAGCCGGTGCAGGTTTCACACGATGGCGTGAACTTCACCGCACTGCCTGCCGAACAGGCTGAATTCGAGGCTGCCATGGCCGTCCTGCGACGGGCCGAATTTGCCGCCTCCGCCAGCGCCTTCCAGGCCTTCGTCGACCGGTATCCGTCCAGCGGGTACCTGCCCTCGGCCCTGTATTGGCTGGGCAACTCGCACTACGCGACCAAGGCCTACCGGGAGGCGCTGGACAGCCACGGCCGGCTGGTGGCGCGCTTTCAGCAGCATCTGCGCACGCCCGAGGCGATGCTGGCCATGGCCAACAGCCACACCGAGCTCAAGGATCCGCGCGCCTCGCGCCGGATGCTGGAGGACCTGGTCAAGCGTTATCCGGATTCGGAAGCCGCCACCGTGGCCAGGGAGCGGCTCGCGCGCATGCGCTGAAGGGCCACGAGCTGCTGCGCCTGGCGCTGTGAAGACAGCCTGCCGGCCATGGACGCGGGCAGGCTGAACCTACAATGCGGGCGATGGACATCGCTCAGCTTCAATCGACCCAGCACCTCGTGCTCTGGGCTGCCTTCGGTGTGGCCCTGGCCTTCGGCTTCATCGCCCAGCGCACGCATTTTTGCACCATGGGTGCGATCAGCGACATCGTGAACATGGGCGACTGGACCCGCATGCGCATGTGGGCCATGGCGGTGGGCGTGGCATCGATCGGGTTCTACGCCATGGTCTGGCTGGGGCTCATCGATGGCCGCCAGACCATCTACACCGGAACCCGGGTGATCTGGCTGTCGGCGGTCGTCGGAGGCGCCCTGTTCGGGTTCGGCATGGTGCTCGCCTCCGGATGCGGCAGCAAGACGCTGGTGCGCATCGGTGCCGGCAGCCTGAAGTCGCTGGTGGTGTTCTTCGTCATGGGTTTCGCTGCATTTGCCACCCTGCGAGGCATCGCTGCCGTGGCGCGTGTGAACACCGTCGATCAGGTTGCCTTCGAAATCGGTGCCGGCAGCGCCGTGCCGGCCTGGGTGGCCGCCGCCACCGGCTGGGAACTGGGCATCAGTGGCCTTGTCGTCGCCCTGCTGGTGGGCGGAGCGCTGGTGCTCTGGGCGCTCGCCGGCGAGGGTTTCCGGACCGCCAGCAACCTTCTGGCAGGCCTGGGCATCGGTCTGGTCATCGCCACCATGTGGTGGATCAGCGGCCATCTCGGTTTCGTTGCCGAGCATCCTGAAACGCTCGAAAGCGTGTACCTGGCCACCAACACGGGGCGCATGGAATCCCTGACATTCACCGCGCCCATGGCCTACACGCTGGACTGGGTCATCTTCTTCAGCGACACCTCCAAGGTGCTGACCCTGGGCGTGGTGACGGTGTTCGGTGTCGTGGCCGGTGCCTTCCTGCAGGCCATGGTCGGGCGGGAGTTCCGCTGGGAGGGTTTCCGCAGCACGCAGGACACGGCGCTGCACATCGTCGGCGCCATCTGCATGGGCGTGGGCGGTGTCACGGCACTGGGGTGCACGGTCGGGCAGGGCCTCTCCGGCCTGTCGACGCTGAGCCTGACCAGCATGATCGCGGTGACCGGCATCGTGTTCGGTGCGGTGCTGGGTTTCCGTTTCCAGATCTGGCTGCTCGAGCGCGAATGACCGGCAGCGAGGTGATCGCGTCGCCCGGGGAGGTCGACTTCGAGCGGCGGTTCGGCGGCCTGCGCAGGCTCTATGGCGTCGAGGGCGCGCAGCGCGTTTTCGACGCCCACGTCGTGGTGGTGGGCATTGGCGGTGTCGGTTCCTGGGCCGCCGAGGCACTGGCCCGAAGTGGCGTGCGGCGCCTGAGCCTGGTCGACCTCGACCATGTGGCAGAGTCGAACATCAACCGGCAAGTGCATGCGATCGGCCCGGCGCTGGGCATGGCCAAGGTCCAGGCCATGGCCGAGCGCATTGCCCTCATCCACCCGGGCTGCGTTGTCGACCCGGTGGAGGCCTTCGCCGGTGCGGACAACTGGCATGTCCTGGCGCAGCAACTGGCGCTGGGCACGGACGGAACCGTGGGTGCGGTCATCGATGCCTGCGACCAGGTCCGCGCCAAGGAGGCCATCGCGGCCTGGGCGCTGGCCTCGGGCAGTCTGCTGGTGTCGGTCGGCGCCGCAGGCGGCAAGCGCCTGCCCCAGGCCATCGAGGCCGGTGACCTGGCGGACGTCACACACGATCCGTTGCTCGCCCGGCTGCGCCAGCGCCTGCGCAAGCACCACGGTGCTGCCAGGCAGGGTCGAATCGGCGTGGCCTGTGTCTTCAGCCGTGAGTCCGTGGCAGGGCCCGACGCCTCGTGCGTGACGGACGGGGGGGACGGCTCGCTGAACTGCCATGGCTACGGCTCGGTGGTCAGCGTCACCGCCAGCTTCGGTCTGTGCGCCGCCGGGCTGATGCTCAACGCGCTGGCCAGCGGTGCTTCGAAAATATCGGAACGAGCGTCAAAGGCCGGCAAAAAAGACGCTATAATCTGAGGCTTCGCAGCAAGCTGATTTTTGTCAGCACGTTGTCGAGTGGGACGTTAGCTCAGTTGGTAGAGCAGCGGACTTTTAATCCGTTGGTCGCAGGTTCGAATCCTGCACGTCCTACCAGAATTCGGGCGCAAGCCGTCAAAGCCTGTTCACATCCGTGGACAGGCTTTTGTGTTTTCTGGCCATCCGGGTCGGGCCGGACCGCGCCAGTCCAGGCCGATCGCGCGCGGGTGCTCAGTCCGTGGCTGCCGCGGCCTCGATGGTCTCGCCCAGTTCCAGCCAGCGTTCCTCGAGCGCCTCGATCTGCGCGCTGACCGCCTTGAGGCGGCGCCCGGCTTCGGCCAGCTCGGCCGGCGCAAGCGGCTGGCCCAGGCGGGTCTCCAGCTCGGTCTTCTCCCCGTGCAGGGCGACCAGGTCCCGGTCCACCTGGGCCAGCTCCTTCTTCAGGGGGCGCAGCCGTTCGGCCTGGGTCTGCCGTCGGGCAGCGTCGCGGCGGCGCTGTTCTGCGCCGCGCAGGGCAGGCTCCACAGGTTGCTGCTCGGTTAGGGGGCTGCCGCGAGGCGTTTCCCGGTTTTCGCGGACCTCTGCGCGCTGGCTCTCGCGGGCCTGCCGTGCCACATCCAGCAGGTAGCGCTGATAGTCATCGAGATCGCCGTCGAAGGGCGCGATGCCGCCGCGCGAGACCAGCCAGAACTCGTCGCACACGGCACGCAGCAGGGCCCGGTCGTGGCTGACGAGCATGACAGTGCCCTCGAACTCGTTCAGGGCCACGGACAGGGCCTCGCGCGTGGCCAGGTCCAGATGGTTGGTCGGCTCGTCGAGCAGCAGCAGGTTGGGACGCTGCCAGACGATCATGCAGAGCACGAGACGGGCCTTTTCGCCGCCGCTCATGCTGCCCACCGGCTGCATGACCTGGTCGCCGCTGAACTGGAAACCGCCCAGGAAGTTGCGCAGGTCCTGCTCACGGGTGGCCTGGCCCTGCAGCCGGCCGGCGGTCTCGGCCTCGCGTGCCAGGCGGGCCATGTGCTGCAGCGGGTGCTCGTCGGGCCGCAGCACGTCCAGTTCCTGCTGGGCGAAGTAGCCGATGTTCAGACCCTTGCCCTCGGTGATCTGTCCCGCAAGCGGCGCCAGCACGTGGGCGATGGTCTTGACGACCGTCGACTTGCCCTGACCGTTGGCGCCCAGTATGCCGATGCGCTGGCCGGCCTGCACCGACCGGGTCACCTGTCGCACGATCGTCAGCGGATGGCCGCTGCCTTCGGGCGCCGGATAGCCGAAGTCGACGTCCCGCAGCGCAAGCATGGGGTTGGGCAGGCTGGCCGGCTCGGCGAACTCGAAGTCGAACTCTGCCTCGGCCAGCACCGGGCCTATCTTTTCCATCCGCTCCAGGGCCTTGACGCGGCTTTGCGCCTGCTTGGCCTTGGTGGCCTTGGCCTTGAAGCGGTCGATGAAGCGCTGCAGGTGCGCGATCTTCTCCTGTTGCCGGGCAAACGCCTGGTGCTGCTGGGCCAGCTGCTCGGCCCGCATGTCCTCGAACCGGCTGTAGTTGCCGCCGTATCGGGTGAGCCGACCCTGGTGGATGTGCAGGGTGACGTCGGTCACGGCGTCGAGAAACTCCCGGTCGTGGCTGATGACGATCAGCGTGCCTTCGTAGCGCTTGAGCCAGGCCTCGAGCCAGACCAGGGCATCGAGGTCCAGGTGGTTGGTCGGTTCGTCGAGCAGCAGCAGGTCGCTCGGGCACATCAGGGCCCGGGCCAGTTGCAGTCGCATGCGCCAGCCGCCCGAGAAGCTGTTGACCGGCTTGTCCAGCTCATGCAGCCCGAAACCGAGGCCCAGAATGAGTGTCTGCGCCCGGGCTTGGGCATCGTGCGCGCCGGCATCCTGAAGTGCCATGTAGGCCAGCGCCATGCGGTCGCCGTCGCCGCTGGCCTCGGCCTCGGCGACGTCCTGCTGTGCGGCCAGCAGGCGCGTGTCGCCCTCGAGCACGAAGCGGGTGGCCGGGTCGGAGGTCTCCGGCATCTCCTGGGCGACCTGGGCCATGCGCCATTGCGGGGGCATGCCGAAGTCTCCGCTGTCCTCGTGCAGTTCACCGTTGAGCAGCCCGAAGAGGCTGGACTTTCCGGCACCGTTGCGGCCGACCAGGCCGACCTTCTCGCCCGGATTGATGGTGGCCGAGGCGCCGTCGAGGACCACCCTGGTGCCTCGGCGCAGGGTCAGGTTGCGCAGCGTGATCATGGGGTCGGGCCGCTATGCTCGTTCCACGCGGCCAGGATCTCGCGGGTCACGAGCAGAACCTGGTCGTCTCCTGCACTGCAGGCCAGCCAGACCACCTCCAGGCGCGGGAATGCGGCCTCGAAATGGGCACGCTCGTTGCCGATCTCCAGCACAAGCGCGGCCCCGGGGTTCATGCAGCCCGGTGCGTCGCGCAGCAGCCGGCGGATGAAGTCCATGCCGTCGGCTCCGCCGGCCAGTGCCATCCTGGGCTCGGCCAGGTATTCGGGGGGCAGCGCGGCCATGCTGGCGGCGTTCACATAGGGCGGATTGCACAGGATGAGGTCCCAGGGGCCGGGGCAGGCGGCCAGACCGTCCGATTGCAGCAGGCTCACCCGGTCCTGCAGGCCGTGCCGCTCGACGTTGATGCGGGCCACGGCCAGCGCCTCGGCCGACAGGTCGGCGCCGGTCACATGCACCTCAGGCCAGGCCATGGCAGCCAGCACGGCCAGGCTGCCGTTGCCGGTGCACAGGTCCAGCACCTGCCGGGTGCCGTCGGACAGCCACGGGTCGATGCTGCCGTCGGCCAGCAGTTCGGCAATGAAGCTGCGGGGGACGATGCTTCGCTCGTCGACATGGAAGGGCACGCCCTGCAGCCACGCCTCACGGGTGAGGTAGGCCGCGGGCAGGCGGGATTCGATGCGTCGCCCGATCAGTTCCCGCACGCTCTGGACCCGGGGGCTGTCCACCGCCTCTTCTGCGCGGGCGTCCAGGTCGGTGTCCAGTGGCCAGCCCAGCTGCCACAGCAGGAGCCAGGCGGCTTCGTCGCGGGCACAGGTGGTGCCATGGCCATAGGCGAGCGATGCGGCTTCCAGCCGGGCCGTGCTCTCTGCCAGCAGTTGCTGCAGGTTCATGGGGCGTCAGCCGGCCTTGCTGTCCCGGGCATCCTGATCGAGCAGCAGCAGCGCCCGCGCATAGATGGCCGTCAGGGGTTCGATGTCTTCCAGCGCCACATGCTCGTCGATCTTGTGGATGCTGGCATTGGGAGGGCCCAGTTCGACAACCTGGGGGCACACCTGGGCGATGAAGCGGCCGTCGCTGGTGCCGCCGGTGGTCGACAGCTCGGTCTCCATGCCGGTTTCGCTGCGGATGGCCGCACGCACCGCATCGACCAGGGTTCCCGGCGGCGTCAGGAAGGGCAGGCCACCCACGGTCCAGGACAGCTCATGGTCGGTGCCTTCCTGCAGGCCATGACGCGCCAGGATGTCCATCACCCTCTGCTGCAGGCTTTCGGGGGTGGACTCGGTGGAGAAGCGGAAGTTGAAGTCGATCACCACGGTGCCGGGAATCACGTTGCTCGCGCCCGTGCCGCCATGGATGTTGCTCGCCTGCCAGCTGGTGGGCGGAAAGAAGGCGTTTCCCTGGTCCCAGGATGTGGCCGCGAGCTCGGCCAGCGCCGGCGCGGCCATGTGGATGGGGTTCCTGGCCAGATGCGGATAGGCGATGTGGCCCTGGATGCCCTTGACCGTCAGTCTGCCGCTCATGGTGCCGCGGCGGCCGTTCTTGATCATGTCGCCGGTGCGCCGGACAGAAGTGGGTTCGCCGACGATGCACCAGTCCAGCCGTTCGCCGCGGCGCTGCAACTCGCGGCAGACCACCACCGTGCCGTCGTTGGCCGGGCCTTCCTCGTCGCTGGTGAGCAGGAACGCGATGTCGATGGCCGGATCCGGCGTGTCCTTCAGGAAGCGCTCACAGGCCACGACCATCGCGGCCAGCGACGTCTTCATGTCGCTGGCACCCCGGCCGTACAGGCGGCCATCGCGGTGTGTGGGCACGAAAGGGTCGCTCTGCCAGGCCTGCACCGGGCCCGTAGGAACCACGTCGGTGTGACCGGCAAACACAAGGGTGGGGCGGTTGCCGCTGCCCAGGCGGGCCCACAGGTTGGTGACCCGAAAGTCCGCCGGGCCGCTCTGGAGGGTCTCGCACCGAAAGCCGAGCCGACCCAGCCGGTCGGCAATGAGGGCCTGGCACCCGGCGTCTTCGGGTGTGACCGAGGGACGGGCGATCAGGGCTTCGGCCAGGCGCAGCGTGTCCGTCATGGGCTCAGTACTTCACGTCCAGCGTGAACTCGGTGAACGTGGCTCCCTCGCTCTGCTCTTCCTCGCTCGGCGTGGCAGACTGGGCGGACTTGTTGGCATTGAAGTCGTTCTGCAGGCGCCACAGCAGGTTGTTGGGCGAGTCGGCGTGGGCCAGCCCCTCGTTGCGGGCGACGATCCCGTCGGTGATCAGCCGCGCCAGATCCTGTTCGAAGGTCTGCGAGCCCTCGGCCAGGGACTGCTCCATGGCTTCGCGCACGCCGGAGAAGTCGGCCTTGCGGATCAGGTCGGCGATCAGGGTGGTGTTGAGCATCACCTCCATCGCCGGCACCCGGCCGCCGGTGTGGGTGCGCAACAGGCGCTGCGAAACGATGGCACGCAGCGCCATGGCCAGGTCACCCAGCATGGTCGGCCGGACCTCGACCGGGTAGAAGCTCAGTATGCGGTTGAGTGCCTGGTAGCTGTTGTTGGCATGCAGCGTGGCCAGGCACAGGTGGCCAGACTGGGCATAGGCGATGGCCGCCGACATGGTCTCGCGGTCGCGGATCTCGCCGATCAGGATCACGTCCGGCGCCTGGCGCAGGGCGTTCTTGAGCGCGACCTGGAGGGAGGCCGTGTCGGTGCCCAGTTCGCGCTGGTTCACGACCGCCTTCTTGTTGCGGTACACGTATTCGATCGGGTCCTCGACCGTGAGGATGTGTCCCGTGGCGCGCTCGTTGCGGTGGTCGATCATGGCGGCCAGCGTGGTGCTCTTGCCCGCACCCGTGGCCCCGACCATGATCACCAGCCCGCGCTTTTCCATCACCAGATCGGCCAGGACCGGGGCCACGTTGAGGCTGTCCAGTGGGGGGATGTCGCCCGGGATGTATCGGATCACCACGGCCACATGGCCGCGCTGGCGGAACGCGCTGACCCGGAAGTTGCCGACGCCCTCCAGCGGCACCGCCATGTTCAGCTCGCCCGTGTCGACCAGCTCTTCGATGCGGGTGGCAGGGACGATTTCGGCCAGCAGGTTGCGCGGTGCTTCCGGGGGCAGCACCTGGCTGTTGATAGGAATCGTCTGGCCGTTGATCTTGATCATGGCCGGCGCATGGGCCGACAGGTAGACATCCGAGGCCGACTTCTCGGCCATCAGGCGCAGGATGCGCTCCATCGTTCCGCTGCTCATGCCGCCTCCTCCTTGTTGCGCTGTGGAAATGCCTGTCTCAGGGGCGCAGCAGGTCGTTCAGGCTGGTCTTGGCGCGTGTCTGCGCGTCCACCCGCTTGACGATGACGGCGGCGTACAGGCTGTATTTGCCGCCGTCCTTGGGCAGGCTGCCGCTGATGACCACCGACCCGGCAGGCACCCGTCCGTAGCTGACCTCGCCGGTGGCACGGTCGTAGATCGGGGTGCTCTGACCGATGTACACGCCCATCGAGACGACCGAGTTTTCCTCGACGATGACGCCCTCGACGATCTCCGAGCGGGCACCGATGAAGCAGTTGTCCTCGATGATGGTCGGATTGGCCTGCAGGGGCTCGAGCACGCCGCCCAGTCCCACGCCGCCCGAGAGGTGGACGTTCTTGCCCACCTGTGCGCAGGAGCCGACGGTGGCCCAGGTGTCCACCATGGTGCCCTCGTCCACGTAGGCGCCGATGTTGACGTAGCTGGGCATGAGCACGGCGCCTCTGGCGATGAAGCTGCCGCGGCGGGCCACGGCCGGCGGGACGACGCGAACGCCACTGGCCTTCATCTCGGCGTCGGACAGGTGGGCGAACTTGGTCGGAACCTTGTCGTAGAAGGCCAGGTCGCCGGCGCGGACGAATTCGTTGTCCTTGAGGCGGAAGGACAGCAGCACCGCCTTCTTGATCCACTGGTGCACCGTCCACTGGCCCACCGCCTGGCGGGTGGCGACCCGAAGCTTGCCCACGTTCAGTTCCGCGATCACATGTTCCACGGCATCGACCACCTCCTTGGGCGCGGAGGACGGAGAAAGCTCGGCGCGCTGTTCCCAGGCGTTGTCGATCAGGTTTTGCAGTTGTTGGGTCATGGATGAAAGTTGGGGTCGATGAACGGTTGAAGGAGGGGCCGGCGGCTCAGGCGTGCTCCCGGACGAAGTCCGCAATCCGGCCGGCCGCCTCCACGCATTCGTCTGTGCCGGCCACCAGCGCCATGCGGACGCGTCCGGCACCGGGATTGTGGCCGCAGGCCTCCCGAGCCAGGTAACTGCCCGGCAGAACCGTGACATTGTATTGAGCCAGCAATTCCCGGGCGAAAGCCTCGTCGGCGCCGAGTCCGGGATGGCGTCCGGCGAACGTGTCGGGCACGCCGGCCCAGAGGTAGAAGGAGGCATCGGGCAGGCGCACGTCGAGCAGCGGCTCGAGCATGGGGGTGACGCGGGCGAACTTCTCGCGGTAGAGCCGGCGGTTGTCCTCGACGTGGGCTTCGTCGTTCCATGCCGCCACGCTGGCAGCCTGCACGGCCGGGCTCATGGCGCCGCCATGGTAGGTGCGGTAGAGGAGGAAGGGCTTGAGCAGAGCGGCGTCACCGGCCACGAAGCCGCTGCGCAGGCCCGGGACGTTGCTGCGCTTGGACAGGCTGGTGAACATGACCAGGCGCCTGAAGTCGGTGCGGCCAAGACGCATGGCCGCTTCCAGACCGCCCAGGGGCGCCTCGTCCCGGAAATAGATCTCGCTGTAGCACTCGTCGGAGGCAATCACGAAGCCGTGGCGGTCGCTCAGCTCGAACAGCTTGCGCCACTCGTCCAGCGGCATCACCGCGCCGGTGGGGTTGCCGGGCGAACAGACGAACAGCAACTGGGTTCGCGCCCAGACCTCCTGCGGGACCGCATCCCAGTCGATGGCGAAGTTGCTTCCCGGGTCGCTGGCGGCGTACCAGGGGGTGGCTCCGGCCAGCAGGGTGGCGCCTTCGTAGATCTGGTAGAAGGGATTCGGAAAGACGACCGTGGCGCCTTCCTGGCCGGGGTCGATCACCGTCTGGGCAAAGGCAAACAGGGCCTCGCGCGATCCGTTGACGGGCAGCACCTGTGTCACCGGGTCCACCTGCACGCCATAGCGACGGTGCAGCCAGCCGGCGCACGCCTGGCGCAGGGCGGGCTCTCCCGCGGTGGCCGGGTAGGCCGCCAGGCCTGCGTCCAGGGCACTGGCCAGCGCCGCCTTGAGGAAGTCGGGGGTCGGGTGCTTGGGTTCGCCGATGCCCAGGCTGATCGGACGCAGTCCGGCCTGGGGCGTGACGCCGGCGAACAGTTGCCGCAGTCGCTCGAACGGGTAGGGCTGGAGTAGGCTCAGGCGGGGATTCATGGGGCCATTATCCCAAGGCGGCGCCCGCGCCCGGCACCGGGCCGGCCCGCCTGCGCTCGCGGTATCATGCGAGTTGCCGGCCTGGCTCGGTCGGTGGCGCCTTATTCCTTGAAAATCAAGCAGTTAGCTGCTCACACCGGGTACCCGTGCGACTCAATTCGATCAAGCTGTCCGGCTTCAAGTCCTTTGCAGAGCCGACCAACTTCATGCTGCCCGGCCAGCTTGTGGGCGTGGTCGGGCCCAACGGCTGCGGCAAGTCCAACATCATGGACGCCGTGCGCTGGGTGCTGGGCGAGTCCAAGGCATCCGAACTGCGTGGCGAGTCCATGCAGGACGTCATCTTCAACGGCACCACCTCGCGCAAGCCGGCCAGCCGCTCCAGTGTCGAGCTGGTGTTCGACAACAGCGACCACCGCGCCGGAGGCCAGTGGGGCCAGTTCGCCGAGATCGCCGTCAAGCGGGTGCTCACGCGCGACGGCACCAGCAGCTACTACATCAACAACCAGCCCGTGCGGCGGCGCGACGTGCAGGACGTGTTCCTGGGCACCGGTCTGGGCCCCAGGGCCTACGCCATCATCGGCCAGGGCACCATCAGCCGCATCATCGAATCGAAGCCGGAGGAGCTGCGCCTGTTTCTCGAGGAGGCAGCCGGTGTCTCCAAGTACAAGGAGCGCAGGCGCGAGACGGCCAACCGGCTGTCCGACACGCGCGAGAACCTGACGCGGGTCGAGGACATCCTGCGCGAACTCAACGCCAACCTCGAACGGCTGGAGCGGCAGGCCGAGGTCGCCGAGCGCTACAACCGCCTGAGCGCCAGTGCCACGCTCAGGCAGCACCAGTTGTGGTTCCTCAGGCGGGCCGAGGCCGAGGCCGACCAGGCACGCGTGCGCGGCGAGGCCGCCCAGGCGGTCAACGACCTCGAGTCGCGCACCGCAGACTTGCGCCGGGTGGAGGCCGAACTCGAAACCCTCCGCCAGGCCCATTACGCGGCGGGCGACCAGGTCAACCAGGCACAGGGTCGCCTGTACGAGGCCAGCGCCGAAGTGGGAAGGCTGGAGGCCGAGATCCGCTTCGTGGTGGAGGGTCGCCAGCGCGTCGAGCAGCGCCTGCTGCAGCTCAAGGAGCAGCTGGCGGGTTGGGCGGCCCGGCGCGACGATGCCACGGTCGAGCTCGAGCAGCTGGCGGCCGCCATGATCGAGGCGGAGGAAAAGTCGGCTGTCCTGACGGCCCAGGGCGAGGACGAGGCAGGCCGGCTGCCGGCACTGGAGGACGCCTTGCGGCTGGCCCAGAGGCGGGCCGACGAGCAGCGCGGCAGCGTCAACCAGGTGCAGCAGCAGATCCAGGTGCTGGCGGCGGAGCAGCGCAGCATAGAGGAGCAGAGCAGGCAACTGGCCCAACGTCGTGACCGTCTCGTGGCCGACCGCCATGCGCTCGCGGCCCCGGACAACGACCGGGTGGCGCATGCCCAGGCACAAGAGGCGCAGGCCGCGGACCTCGCCGAAGCGGCGGAAGCCCGTCTGCTGGAGTTGCAGGAGGCCGTGCCCCTGCGCGACGAGGAGCGGCGTGATGCACAGCAGGCCGTCAACCGGGAGTCGGTTTCGCTTGCGGACCTTTCTGCCCGGCTGGAGGCGCTCAGGGCCCTGCAGGAGAAGGTGCGCACCGACGGACGGCTCAAGCCCTGGCTGGCCAGGCACGGACTGGACGGGCTTCAGGGTCTGTGGAGCCGCATCCATGTCGAACCCGGATGGGAGAACGCCCTCGAGGCCGCGCTCAGGGAGCGCCTGTCGGCACTGGAGGTGTCGCGGCTGGACATGGTGCGTGCTTTCGGCAACGACGCTCCACCGGCCAAGCTGGCCTTCTACAGTCCCCCTGCCGGCGCAGCCGGCGCAGATGCCGCCACCGGCCTGCGTCCTCTGGCCTCCTGGTTGCGGCTGAATGACGCCAGCCAGCGGACCCTGCTGTCGGACTGGCTCGGCGGGTGTCTGAGCGCAGCCAGTCTGGAGGAGGCGCTGGCGGCCCGCGGCCAGCTCCTGGCCGGGCAATGCATCTACGTCCCGGACGGCCATTGCGTGACCGCCCACAGTGTCAGCTTCTACGCACCGGACAGCGAGCAGGCTGGCCTGCTGGCCCGTGCACAGGAGATCGAGAACCTGGACAAGCAGCTCAAGGCCCAGGCGCTGATCGCCGAGCAGGCACGCGCCGCCCTGACGAAGGCCGAGGCGGCTTACGCCCATGCGTCACAGCATCTGGTGGCTGCCCGGCGCGAGGCTGCCGAAGCGCGCACCCGGGCCCATGAGCTGCAGGTGGAGGCCCTGCGCCTGACCCAGCTGGCCGAGCAGACACGGGTGCGCAGCGACCAGATCGGCGCCGACCTGGCCGAGGTGGACGCGCAGCTGGAGTCCCTGCAGGAGCGCCGTCTGACGGCCGAAGCCCGCTTCGAGGAACTGGACATGCAGCTGGCCGACAGCCAGGAGCGGCACGCCCAGCTCGATGACCAGGTGATCGAGGCCGAACGCGCACTGGCACAGGCGCGCGAGCAGCAGCGTGCGCTGGAACGCCAGGCCCAGGAGGCCACCTTCGCCCTGCGCAGCCTGCAGGCACGCCAGGCAGAGTTGCAGCGCTCGCTCGAGACCGCGGCCGGGCAGGAGCGGTCGCTGGCGGACGAGGAAGTCCGGGCGCGCGAGGAGCTGATGCGCCTGACCGATGCCGCCGCCCAGGCGGGCCTGCAGAGCGCCCTTGCGATCAAGATGGAGCGCGAGCAGGCACTGGGCGCCTTGCGCAGCCAGTATGACGACCTCACGGCCAAGCTGCGCGCCAGCGACGAGCGCCGCCTGCAGCTCGAGCGCGAACTCGATCCGCTGCGCCAGCGCATCACCGACTTCCAGCTCAAGGAGCAGGCCGCACGTCTGGGCGTCGAGCAGTACAGCCAGCAGCTGGAGGAAGCCAAGGCCGACCTGGCCGCCGTCGCGCAGAGCATCACCGAGGGAAACGTCCGCCTGGCAGGCCTGCAGTCCGAGATCGACAGGCTGCACCGGGAAATCCAGTCGCTGGGCGCCGTCAACCTCGCGGCACTGGAGGAGCTGACCGCCGCGCGGGAGCGCAAGACCTTCCTGGACTCGCAGTCGGCCGACCTCAATGACGCCATCGCGACGCTGGAGGATGCCATCCGCAAGATCGACGGCGAGACGCGGGAGCTGCTGGGGCACACCTTCAACACGGTGAACCAGCACTTCGGGCGGATGTTCCCCGAGCTTTTCGGTGGCGGCAACGCGCGGCTGGTCATGACCGGCGAAGAAATCCTGGACGCTGGCGTGCAGGTCATGGCGCAGCCGCCGGGCAAGAAGAACCAGACCATCCACCTGCTCTCCGGCGGCGAGAAGGCACTGACCGCCATCGCCCTCGTTTTTGCCATCTTCCAGCTCAACCCCGCACCGTTCTGCCTGCTCGACGAGGTCGACGCGCCACTGGACGATGCAAACACCGAGCGCTATGCGAAACTGGTGACGGCCATGTCCAGGGAAACCCAGTTCCTGTTCATCAGCCACAACAAGATCGCGATGGAAATGGCCGAGCAGCTCATCGGCGTGACCATGCAGGAGCAGGGTGTCTCCCGCATCGTGGCGGTGGACATGGAGTCGGCCGCGGGCATGCTCGAACCGACTTGAACCGATTGTTCCGAACAGGCACCTGCCCATGAGTTCACTGCAGATCAGCTTGGCCATCATCGGGGGACTGGTCCTCGCAGGGGTGGTGGCCTACAACGCCTGGGTCACCCGCCAGAGCGCGCCGCGAACCAGCTTGCGCGACCCGCGGCGGGACGACGGCCTGCCGTCCCTGGCTGACGAGCCGCTGCTGGACGAGGGGGGGGCCGCAGCCGGAGCAACAGACGTGGCCGAACGGCGCATAGAGCCCGTTTTCGGCGATCCGTCGCCGGCCGCTCCTGCTGCATCGGACGCGGCCGACGAGTCACCCGATCCGGTGCTGGCCGCCGTGCCCGATGCGGCGGCCGAAGGGCGGCCGCAGCCGTCGCCGGGTTCGCCGGCGGCCGCCGGTGCTGTCCAGGCGCCACGAACCGCCGTCCAGGTGACGCTGCAGCAGGTGGTCCATCCGCCAGAGAAGCGCGCCGCGCTCGATGCCCTGATCGACGTGATCGCCCCCCTGCAACTGGAGGGCCCGGTCTCCGGTGAGGCCCTGCTGGCCGCGATGCCGGCCACCCGCCGCGTGGGCAGCAAGCCGTTTGCGGTCGAGGGCATCCGCGAGGACGGCGACGAATGGGAGGCGCCGCGTCCCGGGCAGCGCTATCGCGCATTGCAGGCGGGGGTGCAGCTGGCCAACCGGTCAGGCGCCCTCAACGACATCGAGTTCTCCGAGTTCGTGGTCAAGGCGCAGGCGTACGCCGACGCGGTCGGCGCAGCGCCCGACTTTCCCGAGATGCGTGCCGAGGTCGCCCGGGCGCGCGAGCTCGATGCCTTCGCCAGTGCCCACGATGCCCAGCTGGGGTTCACCTTGCGGGCCAGACGGGTGGCCTGGAGTCCGGGTTATGTGGCCCAGGAGGCGGCGGCGCTGGGTTTCGTGCCCGGGGCACTGCCGGGCCGCATGGTGGTGCCGGGCGGTCATGGCGGCCAGGCGCCGCTGCTGAGCCTGAGCTTCGATCCGCAGGCGGCCATGGCCGACGACCCGGAGCAGAGCGCGCTGCGGGAGCTGTCCCTGTTGCTGGAAGTCACCCACGTGCCACGCAGCGAGCAGCCGTTCGCCCGCATGCGTCACGCCGCAGCGGCTCTGGCCGAAGCAATGGACGGCGTGGTGACCGACGATGCAGGGCAGATCCTCTCCGAGGCCGCCATGGACCGCATCGGCGCCGACCTCGAGACCCTGTACGACGCACTGGACAGCCGCGACCTCTCTGCGGGGTCACCCCAGGCGCGACGGCTCTTTTCATGACGCCGGACCTGTTCGCCGACGGGCCGTCCCCCGCCGAACGCGCGCAGCAACTGCGTGCCCTGCTGCATCACCATGCACACCGGTACTACGTCCTGGATGAGCCCGATATCCCCGATGCGGAGTACGACCGCCTGTTCCGCGAGCTGCAGGAGCTGGAGCAGCAACATCCGGAGCTGCTCACGCGCGACTCGCCCACCCAGCGTGTCGGGGGCGCGGTGCTGGACAGCTTTTCCAGCGTGCGGCACGCGGTTCCGATGCTCAGCATCCGGACCGAGACCGACACGCAGGCCAGTGGTGCGGTGGCCTTCGATGCCCGCATCCGGCGCGAGCTGGGGCTGGCCGAGGCGGCCCCCCCGGTCGAATATGTGGCCGAGCTCAAGTTCGACGGGCTGGCCATCAGCCTGCGCTACGAGAAAGGGGTCCTGCTGCGGGCGGCCACCCGTGGCGACGGCGAAGTGGGTGAGGACGTGACCCACAACATCCGGACCATCGG
The DNA here is from genome assembly GCA_006227825.1 of Burkholderiales bacterium. GTDB lineage: Bacteria > Pseudomonadota > Gammaproteobacteria > Burkholderiales > Burkholderiaceae_C > Hydrogenophaga. The sequence goes on from SBFS01000100.1 coordinate 30,345, forward strand.
TCAGATACCGCTGCGCCTGCCCGACGGTGTGCCGCCCGTGCTCGAGGTGCGTGGCGAGGTCTACATGCGTCGTGACGACTTCGATGCGCTCAACCAGCGCCAGCGCGACCGGATCGCTGCCGGCGCCAAGGGCGAAAAAACCTTCGTCAACCCCCGCAACGCGGCTGCGGGTGCGGTGCGCCAGCTCGATTCCGGCATCGCCGCCCGGCGACCCCTGAGCTTCTTCGCCTACGGGCTGGGCGAAGTCACCTCCGAGGCCGATGGCGGTCCCCGTTTCGAGACCCATCTGGGTGTCCTCATGCGCCTGCGTGACTGGGGGTTCCCGGTCGCTGCGCAGACACGGCTGTGTCGCGGTGCCGCCGAGCTGGTGGCCTTCCACCGCGAGATCGGCGCCCTGCGCGACACGCTTGCCTACGACATCGACGGTGTCGTCTACAAGGTCAACGATCTGGCCTTGCAGCGGCGACTGGGTTTCGTGACCCGCGAGCCGCGGTGGGCCGTCGCGCACAAGTACCCGGCGCAGGAACAGCTGACCACGGTGCAGGCCATCGATGTGCAGGTGGGCCGGACCGGCAAGCTGACCCCGGTGGCCAAGCTGGCACCCGTGTTTGTCGGTGGCGTCACGGTGACGAATGCCACCCTGCACAACGAACTGGAAGCGCGGCGCAAGGACGTGCGGGTGGGTGACACGGTGATCGTTCGCCGGGCCGGTGACGTCATTCCCGAGGTCGTCTCCGTTCTGCCCGACAAGCGCGTGGGCGACCCTCCACCCTTCTCGATGCCCGAGCGCTGTCCGGTCTGCGGCAGCGAGGCGGTGCGCGAGGAAGGTGAAGCCGACCATCGCTGCACGGGCGGCCTGTTCTGCTCTGCACAGCGCAAGCAGGCCATTCTTCACTATGCCCAGCGCCGGGCCATGGACATCGAGGGTCTGGGTGACAAGCTCGTCGACCAGCTGGTCGATGCAAGGGTGGTCAATTCCCTGCCCGACCTCTATCGCCTCGGCCTGACGTCCCTGGCCAGCCTGGACCGCATGGCCGAAAAATCGGCCTCCAACCTCCTGCAGGCCCTGGAGAAGTCCAAGCAGACCACACTGCCGCGCTTCCTGTTCGGCCTGGGCATCCGCCATGTCGGTGAAGCCACCGCGCGGGACCTGGCGCGTCACTTCGGCAGCCTGGACCGCATCATGGCGGCCACCGTCGACGAGCTGCTCCAGGTCCCGGATGTCGGGCCGGTCGTGGCGCGCAGCATCCACACCTTCTTCGATCAGGCGCACAACCGGGAGGTGGTTGAGCAACTGAGGGCCTGCGGGGTGCAGTGGCCCGAGGGGCCGGCCCAGGCACCCGCCGCCAGCCCGCTGAGCGGCAGGACCTTTGTGCTCACCGGAACCTTGCCCACCCTGAGCCGGGAACAGGCCAAGGAGATGCTCGAAGCCGCCGGTGCCAAGGTGGCTGGCTCCGTGAGCCGCAAGACCGACTATGTGGTGGCGGGCGAGGCGTCGGGCAGCAAGCTGGACAAGGCCCGGGAGCTCGGGGTCGAGGTGATCGACGAGGCGGGCATGCTTTCGCTGCTGCAGGACGGTGGCGTCACTTGAACTTGTAGTGATCCCGGTTGAGAACGGCGGCCACGGCCGTCACTTCCTCGGGAAACATGCCCAGGTTCATCTGCGTGTTGCACATCTCGACCATGCCGCGCAACAGGCCCGCGGTGTTGATGCGGCCCAGCGGCTTGTAGATCGCGCTGCCATCGCCGCCGACCTGGCGCGTGTGGCACTCGACACATTTGTTCTCCGCGATCAGCCTCTCGCCCAGCGCGATGTCGGCGTCCTTGAAGATCTCGGCGCCCTGCGCCTGGCTGGGCGGGGCCAGCAAGAGGGCGGCGGCGCCCAGCAGCAGGGCGCCGCCCAGCGTCCATGCCTTGCGGGCATCGAGCGGGCGGCTGCGGGTCGTCGTGGAGCGTTGCAGGTGCTTCATGTCGGTCCTCCTGGGCTGATTCGGCACAATGCCGCATATCCGGACTCTACCTTCTGCGCCACCGCGTGCCAGTCGGGGTAAACCTTGAATCCTTCTGCCATTTTCCGACCATGACCGTGCACACCATTCTCAAGATGGGCGATCCCCGCCTGCTGGCCAGGGCCCGTCCTGTCCAGGCCTTCGACACGCCCGAACTGCACCGCCTCGTGGCGGACATGGAGGAGACCATGGCCGCGGCCAATGGTGCCGGCCTGGCCGCTCCGCAGATCGGTGTCGACCTGCAGGTCGTCATCTTCGGCACCGGCGCACCCAATCCGCGCTACCCGGACGCCCCGGTGGTGCCCCGGACCGTGCTGCTCAATCCGCTGATCACCCCCCTGGACGACGAGGAAGAGGAGGGCTGGGAGGGCTGCCTGTCGGTGCCGGGCCTGCGGGGTGTGGTGCCGCGCTGGCGCCGCATCCGCTACCAGGGGTTCGACGTGAAGGGCCAGCGCATCGACCGCGAGGCAGAAGGCTTCCACGCCCGCGTGGTGCAGCACGAATGCGACCACCTGCAGGGCGTGCTGTACCCGATGCGGGTGCGCGACTTCACCCGCTTCGGCTTTGTCGAGGTGCTCTTTCCGGGGTTGGTGGATTCGGGCGACGACTGAAGGCCGCCGCCTCCCGGCCGGGTGGCGTCAGCCGCCGCGGCGCATCATCTCGAAGAACTCCGAGTTGTTCTTCGTCTGCTTCATGCTCTTGAGGACCATCTCCATGGCCTCGATCTCGTCCATGTTGTACATGAACTGGCGCAGGATGCGCGTCTTCTGCAGGATCTCGGGCTGCAGCAGCAACTCCTCGCGGCGCGTGCCGCTGCGGTTGAGCTGGATGGACGGGAAGACGCGCTTCTCGTAGAGCCGGCGGTCGAGGTGGATCTCGCAGTTGCCGGTGCCCTTGAACTCCTCGAAGATGACCTCGTCCATGCGGCTGCCGGTGTCCACGAGCGCGGTGGCGATGATGGTCAGCGAACCGCCTTCCTCCACGTTGCGGGCGGCACCGAAGAAACGCTTCGGGCGCTGCAGCGCGTTGGCGTCCACGCCGCCGGTCAGGACCTTGCCGCTGGACGGCAGCACGTTGTTGTAGGCCCGGGCCAGGCGGGTGATCGAGTCGAGCATGATGACCACGTCCTTCTTGAGCTCGACCAGGCGCTTGGCGCGCTCGATCACCATCTCGGCCACATGCACGTGGCGGGCGGCCGGCTCGTCGAAGGTGGAGGCGATGACCTCGCCGCGCACGGTGCGCTGCATCTCGGTCACTTCTTCCGGGCGTTCGTCCACCAGCAGCACCATCAGTTCGACGTCGGGGTGGTTGGTGGTGATGGCATGGCAGATGTGCTGCATCATGACCGTCTTGCCGCTCTTGGGCGGGGCCACGATCAGCGCGCGCTGGCCGCGGCCGATGGGCGCAATGATGTCGATGATGCGACCGGTGATGTTCTCGTCGCTCTTGATGTCGCGTTCCAGGCGCATCTGTTCCTTGGGGAACAGCGGCGTCAGGTTCTCGAACATGATCTTGTGCTTGTTCTGCTCCGGCGGCAGGCCGTTGATCTTGTCGAGCTTGTTCAGCGCGAAGTAGCGCTCGCCGTCCTTGGGAATGCGCACCTCGCCCTCGATCATGTCGCCGGTGTGCAGGTTGAAGCGGCGGATCTGGCTGGGCGAGATGTAGATGTCGTCGGT
>SBFS01000058.1 GCA_006227825.1 Burkholderiales bacterium
TGCTCGCCGAACAGCCCGTTCGGCTTGAGCACCAGCATGATCAGCACGACGATGTAGGGAGCGATGTCCTTGAATCCCTCGGGCAGGTAGAAGCCCGAGAGTGCCTCGACCACGCCGATGATCAGGCCGCCGACGATCGCGCCGGGCAGGCTGCCGAAGCCGCCGACCACCGCCGCGGGGAATGCCTTGAGCGCGATGAAGCCCATGTTGGCGTGCACGAAGGTGATCGGCGCCAGCAGCAGGCCGGCGATGGCTGCCAGCCCCGCGGCCAGACCCCACACCAGGCCGTTGAAGCGCTTGACCGGGATGCCCATGTAATAGGCGGCCAGCTGGTTCTGGGACGATGCCTGCATGGCAATGCCCAGCTTGCTGAAGCGGAACATGGCATACAGTCCGCCGCACAGCAGCGCCGTGGCACCGATCACCACGATCTGCTCGGCCGCCACGACCAGCCCGCCCAGACGCAGGACCTCGCTGGCATAGGGCACCGGCAGGGTGTGTGTGTCGGTGCCAATGTCCGGGATCATGGTGATCAGGCCGCGCAGCACGTAGCCGACGCCGATGGTCAGCATCACGATGGAGAAGGCCGGCTGGCCCAGGATCGGCCGGATCACGACGCGCTCGAGGAGCATGCCGAAGGCGCCCATCGCGACGATGGCCGCCGGCACGCTGATCCAGAACGGGAAGCCCAGGAACGTCATGGCGGCCAGGCCGGCGAAAGCCCCCACCATCATCATGTCGCCCTGGGCAAAGCTCACGGTTTCGGTGGCCTTGTAGATGAGCACGAAGCCCAGCGCGATCAGGCCGTAGATGCAGCCCAGGGCGATGCCGTCGATGAGCAGTTGCAGCACTTGCACGCAAATCTCCTGTGGTGGCCGGGGCGAGGGGCAACCCAGGCGCTGTTTGCAAACCTGTAGCAAGACCGCCCGGCGATGTGCGGTGTTTGTATCTGTCTTGCTGCAAACTGACGATAGGGGTTCACCCCATGCCAGTCGCCAAGGTGCCATGCGGGCGGCCCGGCGCCCATTTTTGCAAAGCAAATGCTTGGCAAAAATGGTGCAAACCCGTATGCTGTCCCTGACGAGGAAAACCGGTGTCCGGCAGCGGACACCCACCTGCAGACATGAACCCCATGAAATCTGTCCGCATCGGTGCCGGCCTGGGCTTCTACGGTGACAACTGGGAGCCGGTGGCCGCCAGCATCGAGCATGGTGATGTGCAGTTCATTGCCAGCGACCACCTGGCCGAGCTGACCCTGGCCATCCTGCAGAAGGACCGCCAGCGCGACCCCGCCCTCGGTTATGCGCGGGATGTCGTTCCCATGCTGATGCGGCTGTGGCCCCTGATGCGCGAGCGCGGCGTACGCTTCGTCTGCAATGCCGGCGGCCTGAACCCGCACGGTGCTGCCCGTGCGGTACAGGCCGCCTTCGCCCGCAAGGGCTGGCGGGCCCGCCTGGCGGTGGTCACCGGCGACGACGTGCTGCACCACCTGACAGACCCGGCCGTGCCCGATGCCGACCTGTCCCATCTGTTCACCGGCGAGCCGGTTTCCCGTGTCCGCGAGCGTCTGGTGTTCGGCAATGCCTACCTGGGCGCCCGGCCCATCGTCGATGCCCTGGATGCCGGGGCGGAGATCGTCATCACCGGCCGGGTGGCCGACGCCGCGCTGTTCCTGGGTCCCATCGTCCATGCCCTGGGCTGGCGTCTGGGCCACCAGCACCAGGCCGGCGACCTCGACCGCCTGGCCCAGGGTCTGGTCGTCGGTCATCTCCTCGAATGCTCGGGACAGGGCAGCGGCGGCAATTTCGGTGCCCAGGGGCACTGGCAGCGGATCCCGGACCTGGCCCACATCGGCTACCCGCTGGCCGAAGTCTGGCAGGACGGCACTGCGCTCATCACGAAGGCGCCGGGCACCGGTGGGCGGGTGAACTTCGACACCGTGCGCCAGCAACTGCTGTACGAGGTGCACGACCCGCATGCCTACCGCTCGCCGGACGTGGTGCTCGACATGGGAGCCCTTCACCTGCACGACGAGGGCCATGACCGCGTCCGCATCACCGGCGCCATCGGGCAGGCGCCGGGCGACCTGCTGAAGGTGGTGGCCGGGTTCCGTGACGGCTTCAAGGCCGAGGTCACCTGGGGCTTCTCCTGGCCCGATGCCTGGGACAAGGCGCAGGCCGCGCAGGCCATGATCCGCCAGCAACTGCAGGAGCGCCGGCTGCCCCACGACGAGCTGCATGTCGAGTACCCGGGGCTCAACTCGGCGCATGGACCGCTGGCGCCCCTGCCTGCGGCCGAACAGCTCAACCAGCTCAACGAGGTCTGGACACGCCTGGTGCTGCGCACGCCGGACAAGGCGGTGGCCGACGGCTTCGGCCGCCTCTTTCCCTGGATCGCGCTCAGTGGCCCGGCCTACACCTGCGGCTTCCACGGCCTGCACAACACCGGCGAGCTGCTGGGCATCTGGCCCACGCTCATGCCGCGCGACCTGGTGGAGCCGCTGGTGAGGGTGGAGTTCGTGGAGGACGGGGCATGAACGATCGTGTGCGCATCCCGCTGGCCCGCATTGCCCATGCCCGCAGCGGCGACAAGGCCGACTGGGTCGACTTCGGGCTCTTTGCCTGGAACGCCGCCGGCTACCGCCTGCTCGAACGCGAGGTCACCGCCGCCCGCGTGCAGGCCCACTTCGCGGCATGGCTGCCAGGAGAGGTCGACTGCTGGCCGCTGCCCAACCTGCTGGCGCTCAAGCTGGTGCTCAAGGGCGCCCTGCAGGGTGGGGGTGCGCGCAACCTCAGGCTGGACAACCTGGGCAAGGCCATGGCCGGTGCCCTGTTGCGCATGGAAATCGAGGTCAGCCAGACCGAGCTGCTGGAGGCTGAGCGCAGTCCGAAACAGGGCTGGTGGCCCGACCCGGGCGAGGAGCCAGCATGACCCATGAAGCGGTCCATACGGAAAAGCTGGACGAGGTCTGGGTCGTCACCCTGGACCGCCCCGAGGTCCGCAATGCGGTCGACTCCGCCACCGCGCAGGCGCTGCACGCCGCCTTTCTGGCCTTCGAGGACGACCCGCGGGCCCGCGTGGCGGTCTTCCATGGGGCCCACGGCCATTTCTGCGCCGGCTGGGACCTGCAGCACGGCGCCCGGCTGGCCGCCGGAGACGGCGGCGGATTGGCCGCGCTCGACTTCGACACCGGCGACCACCGGGCTGCCGGTCCCATGGGGCCTTCGCGCCTGCGGCTGTCCAAGCCGGTGGTGGCTGCCGTCAGCGGCGCCGCCGTGGCCGGTGGCATGGAGCTGGCGCTGTGGTGCGACCTGCGGGTCATGGAGGAGGACGCCTACTTCGGCGTCTACTGCCGGCGCTTTGGCGTGCCGCTGATCGACGGGGGCACCGTGCGGCTGCCCCGGCTGATCGGCATGGGACACGCCATGGACCTGATTCTCACCGGACGCCGGGTGGATGCCGGCGAGGCCTTGCAGATGGGGCTGGCCAACCGGGTGGTGCCGCCCGGGCAGGCGCGCGAGGCGGCCGTCGCCCTGGCGCGGCAACTGGCCGCATTCCCGCAGGCCACCATGCTGGCCGATCGCCAGAGCGCCTACGCACAGTGGGACATGCCCCTGGCCGAGGCCCTCCAGCAGGAGTGGCAGCGCGGCAAGGCCCGCATTCCGGACGCCCTGGAAGGGGCGGTGCGTTTTGCCGCCGGCGAGGGCAGGCACGGACGGTTCTGAACGGTCCTGCGGCTCCTCGGGTGCCGGATCGGTTCCCTGGCTCCGCCGCACATTGGCCCCCTCGGGTTCCGTGGCTTTCCTATCATCGGCTTCATGACCGCAACGAACCCATCCCTGCCAGCCCGGGTGCTGGTGCTGCAACACACGATCGAGGACTCGCCGGGCTACCTCGGGCAGTGGCTGGACCGCGCCGGTGTCCACTGGGACGTGTTCTGCGCCGAAGCCGGGCAGGCCTACCCGGACTCGGTGGCCGGCTACCACGGCCTGGCCATCCTCGGCGGCGAGTGGAGCGCCAACGACGACCGGCCCAGCCTGCGCCATGCCGAGTCGCTCATCCTGCAGGCCGACGCGGCGGGCATTCCCGTCATCGGCCACTGCCTGGGCGGGCAACTCATGGCCCGTGCGTTCGGCGGGCAGGTGACGCGGCTGCCCCGGCCCGAGATCGGCTGGCTGCCGCTGCAGGTGCACGACCTGCCCGCGGCACGCCAGTGGTTCGGCGACGTCGCGGCCGCCGTCGTGTACCAGTGGCACTACGACAACTTCACCGGCCTGCCCGCCGGCGCCCAGGTGCTGGCCGCCTCCGGGGCCTGCGCCCACCAGGCCTTTGCCATCGGCCCCCACCTGGCCATGCAGTTCCACATCGAGATCACGCCGCAGAAGATCGAGGCCTGGCTGGGCGAACCGGGTGCGGTCTACCCGGCCGCTGTCCGGCAGGGCATTGCCACGGTGGAGTCGCCCGAGCGCATGCGACAGAGCACCGGCCGGCACCAGGCCGCCAGCGAGGCATTGGCCGACCGGATCTACAGCACCTGGCGCGAGCGCTGGAAGCGCTGAGCGCGACAGGGCGGACATCAGGGGCGGCCGGCATGGAACTGCGCTATGTGGACGCCGGTGTGCTGCGCGTCGCCTTCCTGGAACAGGGGCCGACCTCTGGCTGGCCCTGCATCCTCTGTCATGGCTTCCCGTACGACGTGCATGCCTACGCCGGGGTGATGGCGCCGCTGGCGGATGCCGGTGCACGGGTCATCGTGCCCTACCTGCGGGGCTTCGGTCCCACGCGCTTCCTGTCGCCGCACACGCCCCGCTCGGGGGAGCAGGCCGCCCTGGCTGCCGACCTGCTGGCGCTGATGGACGCCCTGCAAATCTCCTCGGCCGTGCTCGCCGGCTACGACTGGGGTGGCCGTGCCGCCTGCATCGTCTCGGCGCTGTGGCCGCAGCGGGTGCAGGCGCTGGTCTCGGGCAATGCCTACAACATCCAGGACATCGCGCGCTCCGGGGAGCCGCAGCCTGCGCAGGTCGAGGCGGCCCTCTGGTACCAGTACTATTTCCATGCCGAGCGCGGCCGCCGCGGCCTGGCCGGCGACCGGCGGGGCATCGCCCGCCTGCTCTGGCGCATGTGGTCGCCCGGCTGGGCCTTCGACGACGCCACCTTCGAGCGGACGGCTGCGGCCTTCGACAACCCCGATTTTGTCGAGGTGGTCATCCATTCGTACCGGCACCGGTTCGCACTGGTGCCCGGGGACCCGGCCGTGGCCCACATCGAGAAACAGCTGACCCTGCAGCCGCCGATCCCGGTGCCGACCATCGCCATCGACGGCAGCGCCGATGGCGTCAACAGCGGCACCCGCCACCATGCGGGGCACTTCACCGGACCCTACCGCCATCGCGTGTTTGCGGGGGCCGGACACAACCTGCCGCAGGAGCGCCCGCAGGACTGGGTGCAGGCGGTCCTCGACGCCAGGGCCCTGGCTGCCGGCCAGGGCGGATGGGCCGCGGTCAGTCCTGCCAGCTGACCACCGGCCCCAGCTTGCGCTCGGCCAGGAACACGGCCTCGCGCAGGCTCAGGGCCGCACCGCCATCGAGCCAGGCCGGGGCCGCCGCCGGGGTGTGGTAGCGCACGTAGAAACAGTCGACCTGGCGGTCCGAGGCCAGCTCGGGCGGGTCATCGGCGTCGCCGGTACCAAACAGCGTGTGGTGGCGCACGATGCGCACGTCGCAGGGCGAGGTGCCTGCGTACAGCCACAGACCCCGCTTGACCGCTGGAAGCTCATCCACTGTTGCCATGTCCAACACCTCCGGTTGCGTTGCGCCCGGCCCCGGCCGGCGGCGCCGGGACGGGGAAGCGATGCACGCCGTGGACGATGTTAGGGGCAGCCACCGGCCGGTGCCAAGACGGTGTTTCCCCGGGGCACCCGGGGCCGACCGCCCGCCGCTCAGGTCCCGGCTGCCAGTCCTTCCCGGGAGATCGGCCGGGGACGACCTTCGTCGTCGATGGCGACGTAGGTCAGGCTGGCCTCGGTCACCTTCACATACTGGCCCTGCGCCCGGAAGCGTTCGGCAAACACCTCCACCTGCACGGTGATCGAGGTGTTGCCGATGCGGGTGACGTGGGCGTAGAAGCTCAGGATGTCGCCCACCCGCACCGGCTGCTTGAAGATGAACTGGTTGACGGCCACGGTCGCCATGCGACCCCTGACGTAGCGCGCCGGCAGGACCGAGCCGGCCAGGTCGACCTGGGCCATCACCCAGCCGCCGAAGATGTCGCCGTTGCCGTTGGTGTCGGCCGGCATGGGGATGACCTTGAGCACAAGTTCCCGGCCTTCGGGGAGGGCCGACTCGGGACGCGGAGGGGATTCCTGGGACATGGGCACAATCCTGACTGAAAAACGAGCAGTGCGATTTCCGCCATTCTCCTGCATGCGCCCATCACGCTCCACCCTGCACACCCATCTGCCGGCCGGCACCGCCGAGACGCCCCGCGGCCGCTCGGACTGGTCGGTGCTGCGCCGGCTGCTGCCCTACCTCTGGCAGTACAAATGGCGGGTGGTGCTGGCGCTGGCCTTCATGGTCGCGGCCAAGATGGCCAATGTCGGGGTTCCGCTGCTGCTCAAGGAGCTGGTCGACGCCATGACCCTGCCGCCGGGCAGCGCGCAGGCCCTGCTGGTGGTGCCGCTGGGCCTGATCGCCGCCTACGGCCTGCTGCGCTTTTCCACCTCGCTGTTCACCGAGCTGCGCGAGCTGGTGTTTGCCAAGGCCACCGAGGGGGCCACCCGCAGCATCGCGCTGCAGGTGTTCGGTCATCTGCACGCCCTCTCGCTGCGTTTCCACCTGGAGCGCCAGACCGGCGGCATGACGCGCGACATCGAGCGCGGCACGCGGGCGGTGCAGTCGCTCATCTCGTATTCGCTCTACAGCATCTTCCCGACCCTGATCGAGGTGCTGATGGTGCTGGCCCTGCTGGGCACGAAGTTCGACATGGTCTACGTCTGGATCACCCTGGTCGCGCTGGTGCTCTATGTGGGCTTCACCGTGGTGGTGACCGAGTGGCGCACCAAGTTCCGCCGCGAGATGAACGAGCTGGAGTCGGGCAGCCAGTCGCGCGCCATCGACTCGCTGCTGAACTACGAGACGGTCAAGTACTTCAACAACGAAGGCTTCGAGGCGAACCGCTACGACGAGGCGCTGGAGAAGCTGCGCCGCGCCCGCCTCAAGAGCCAGGCCACGCTCTCGCTGCTCAATGCCGGACAGCAGGCGGTGATCGCGGTGGCACTGGTCCTCATGCTCTGGCGCGCCACGGCCGGCGTTGCCGCCGGCGACCTGACGCTGGGGGACCTGGTGATGATCAACGCCTTCATGATCCAGCTCTACATCCCGCTCGGCTTCCTGGGTGTGCTCTACCGGGAGATCAAGCAGAGCATGACCGACCTGGACCGCATGTTCACCCTGCTCGAGAAGGAGCGCGAGATCCAGGACCGGCCGGGTGCCAGGGAACTGAGCCTGCAGGCGGCGCCGGCGGTGCGCTTCGAGGACGTGCACTTTGCCTACGAACCGGCGCGCCCCATCCTGCACGGTGTGAGCTTCGAGATTCCGCCGGGCAAGACGGTGGCGGTGGTCGGTCCCTCCGGCTCGGGCAAGTCCACCCTGGGGCGCCTGCTGTTCCGCTTCTACGACACCCAGTCGGGTGCCATCACGGTCGACGGGCACGACATCCGAGACCTCAGCCAGGCCAGCCTGCGCCAGGCGATCGGCATCGTGCCTCAGGACACCGTGCTGTTCAACGACACGATCGGCTACAACATCCTCTATGGCCGGCCCGAGGCCGGGCACGATGCCGCCGTGGCGGCGGCCAGGGCTGCGCACATCCACGACTTCATCGAGCGCCTGCCCCTGGGCTACCGGACGGTGGTCGGCGAGCGGGGGCTCAAGCTCTCCGGCGGCGAAAAGCAGCGCGTGGCCATCGCGCGCACCCTGCTGAAGAACCCGCCCGTGCTCATCTTCGACGAGGCCACCTCGGCCCTGGATTCGGCCAACGAGCGGGCCATCCAGGCCGAACTGCGCAGCGTGGCCCGCAACAAGACCACGCTGGTCATCGCGCACCGCCTGTCCACGGTGGTCGATGCGCACGAGATCCTGGTGCTGGTCCACGGTCGCATCGTCGAGCGGGGCACCCACGCCGACCTGGCCGCACGGCCGGGGGGTGTCTATGCTCAAATGTGGGCGATGCAGCAGTCCGGCCAGGAACAGAACGGAGACATGACCCCGGCCGGGGGGTGAGAACCATGGAAACCAAATGGCTGGAAGACTTTGTCAGCCTGGCTGAAACCCGCAGCTTCAGCCGCTCGGCGCAGCTGCGCCACGTCACCCAGCCGGCCTTCTCCAGGCGCATCCAGTCCCTGGAGGCCTGGGCCGGCACCGATCTGGTCGACCGGTCTTCCTACCCGACCCGGCTGACGCCGGCCGGGCAGACCCTGTACGAGCAGGCGCTGGAGATGCTCCAGTCGCTGCAGAGCACGCGCGCCATGCTGCGCGCGCACACCGCGGCGGCCCAGGACGTGATCGAGTTCGCCGTGCCGCACACGCTGGCCTTCACCTTCTTTCCGGCCTGGCTGTCCGGCCTGCGCGGGGTCTGCCGCCCGATCAAGAGCCGGCTGATCGCCCTGAACGTGCACGATGCGGTGATGCGGCTGGTCGAAGGCAGCTGCGACCTGCTGATCGCCTACCACCATGTGACGCAGCCGATCCAGCTGGACCCGGCCCGCTACGAGATGCTCCAGCTCGGTCGCGAGACGCTGTCGCCCTACGTCAGGCCCGACGAGCAGGGGCGCCCGCTCTACGCCCTGCCGGGCACCTCAGCCCAGCCCCTGCCGTATCTGGCCTACGCGCCCGGCGCCTATCTGGGCCGCGTGCTCGAGCAGGTGCTCAAGCAGGGGGCGGCGCCCCTGCACCTGGACCGGATCTACGAGACCGACATGGCCGAGGGCCTCAAGGCGATGGCACTGGAGGGGCATGGCGTGGCGTTCCTGCCCTCCAGCGCGGTGCGCCGCGAGGTGCGCAGCAAGCGGCTGGTCAGCGCCGGGGCCGGCTTCGACACCGGCCTGGAGATCCGCATCTACCGCGAGCGCGGTTCGGCGGCCAAGCCGAAGGGGCCGGTCGAGTCCTTCTGGCGCGATCTCGAGCGGCACGTGGCCGCCGGCGCGCCCGCCGGAACGGGCAGGGGCGCCGTCGGCTGACCGGGCGGCGGCTCTGAGACAATCTGTCCATGAACGCCCCGACCGCACAGACCCTCACCATCACCCGTCCCGACGACTGGCACCTGCACGTGCGCGACGGCGCCGCCCTGCAGACCGTGGTTCCGCACACGGCAGCCCAGTTCGGTCGCGCGATCATCATGCCCAACCTCAGGCCACCGGTCACCACCGCGGCCCAGGCGACGGCCTACCGGGACCGGATCAGGGCGGCGGTGCCCGCCGGCGTGGGCTTTGAGCCGCTGATGACGCTCTACCTGACGGACAACCTGCCGCCCCAGGAGATCGCCCTGGCCAAAGACGCCGGGGTGGTGGCCTGCAAGCTGTACCCGGCCGGCGCCACCACCAACAGCGATGCCGGCGTGACCGACATCCGCAAGACCTACCGGACGCTGGAGGCCATGCAGAAGGCCGGCGTGCTGCTGCTGGTGCATGGCGAGGTCACCAGCCCCGACATCGACCTGTTCGACCGCGAGGCGGTGTTCATCGAGCAGCAGCTCGAACCGCTGCGCAGGGACTTCCCGGGCCTGAAGATCGTGATGGAGCACATCACGACGAGAGAGGCTGCGCAGTACGTGGCCGGGGCCGATGCCCACCTGGGCGCCACCATCACCGCCCATCACCTGCTCTACAACCGCAACGCCATCTTCACCGGGGGCATCCGGCCGCACTACTACTGCCTGCCGGTGCTCAAGCGCGAGACACACCGCCAGGCGCTGGTGGCGGCCGCCACCAGCGGAAACCCCAAGTTCTTCCTCGGCACCGACAGCGCGCCGCACCCGGCGCACCTGAAGGAACACGCCACCGGCTGTGCCGGCTGCTACACCGCTCACGCGGCCATGGAGATGTACGCCGAGGTCTTCGACGCCGCCGGCGCGCTGGACAGGCTCGAAGGTTTCGCCAGCTTCTTCGGCGCCGACTTCTACGGCCTGCCACGCAACACCGGGACCATCACCCTGCGCCGGGAGAGCTGGACGCCGCCGCAAAGCTTCCCCTTTGGCGAGGCCGAGCTCAAGCCGCTGCGCGCCGGCGAAAGCCTGCCCTGGAGGCTGGTGGCCTGAACCTCATGGGCGCCGGTGCCGACCCGCTGCAAACCGGGCAGGTGCCCGACTGGTCGCGGCCCTGGTTTGCCCCGTATGCGGCAGATGGCCGGGCCGTCCAGGAGGCCGGCCGGCAGGGGGTGACCCTGCCGCAGGCGCTGACACGGCGGGCCGGGTTGCAGGGCCTGCGCTTCGTGCCGCAGGACGAACTGCCCGACGGCCGGGCCTACGAGACCCATGTCTTCGAGACCGGCTGCGTGCCCACGCGCCAGGGGCTGCACGACTTCTTCAACGGCCTGGTGTGGATGCGCTTTCCGGCCACCAAGCGCCTGCTCAACCGGTGGCAGGCGGGGGAGATCGCACGCGCCGGTGTGGGCCGGGTGCGCGGGCCCTTGCGTGACGCCATCACCCTGTTCGACGAGAACGCGGTGCTGTTGCAGGCGCCGGACGCGATCTGGGAGGCGCTGCTGGCGCGCGACTGGAGGCGCCTGTTCCTCGATCTCGCGCCCATCTGGTCACAGGCCCGCCTGGTCCTGTTCGGGCATGCCTTGCTGGAAAAGCTGGTGGTGCCCTACAAGTCGATCACCGGTCATGTCTACCGGGAGCCGGTCCCGCCGGCGCTGGGGGAGGACACCGGCGCCTGGGACACCTGGCTGGCCGGCCGGCTGACGCCCGCCGCGCTGGCGCACAAGCCGTTCACACCCTTGCCCGTGCTGGGGATACCCGGCTGGTGGCCGGACAGCCGCACGCCCGGCTTCTACGATGATGCGCAGGTCTTCCGGCCCGCGCGGCCTGCGGCCGCCTGAGCATCGGCCCTGCACAACCCTCTTGTTTTTTCGAAAACTCAACTTACTTATCTCCACTATCATCAGAGGTATCCGGCTTCGCGCCCGCAGGAACCGCCCGGAATCTGGCGGGTCTGATGGCGTGAAGGTGCCCCCGGTGGCACGCCTCTGTCTTGGAGTCCAACATGAAACGCATCATCCTGTTTGTCCTGACCAACCTCGCCGTCATGGCGGTGTTGCTCATCACCACCCGCATCCTCGGCTTCGACCGCTTCCTCACCGCCAACGGGCTGGACATGACGGCCCTGGCCGGGTTCTCGCTGGTCATCGGCTTCGGCGGCGCGATCATCTCGCTGCTCATCAGCAAGCCGATGGCCAAGTTCAGCACGCGCGCCCGCGTCATCAACCAGCCGCAGACCGCCGACGAGGCCTGGATCGTGCAGACGGTGCAGAAATTCGCCGACAAGGCCGGCATCGGCATGCCCGAGGTGGCCATCTACGAGGGCGCACCCAATGCCTTCGCCACCGGGGCCTTCAAGAACTCGGCCCTGGTCGCGGTCTCCACCGGCCTGCTGCAGAGCATGACCCGCGAGGAGGTGGAGGCCGTCATCGGACACGAGGTGGCGCACATCGCCAACGGCGACATGGTCACCATGACGCTGATCCAGGGCGTGATGAACACCTTCGTCGTCTTCCTGAGCCGGGTCATCGGTTACGCGGTCGATGCCTTCCTGCGCCGGGGTGACAGCGAAAGCTCGGGTCCCGGCATCGGCTACCTGGTCACCACCATCGTGATGGACATCATCCTGGGCTTCCTGGCCGCCATCATCGTGGCCTGGTTCAGCCGCCAGCGCGAGTTCCGGGCCGATGCCGGCGCTGCCGACCTGATGGGGCGCAAGCAGCCCATGATCAATGCCCTGGCGCGCCTGGGCGGGCTGACGCCCGGTGAACTGCCCAAGACCATGCAGGCCATGGGCATTGCCGGCGGCCTGGGCAAGCTGTTCTCCACCCACCCGCCGATCGAGGAGCGCATCGCCGCCCTGCAGAAGGCCTGAGCAAGGGTCCTCGGAACCAAAAAAAGCGCCCCGCGGGGCGCTTTTTTTCTGCCGCTCCGTCAGTAGCCATAGGGTTGCCAGTGGCGGTTGTGCGGCTGGTGGCGCCAGCCCGGTCCGGGGCGCGCCGGCGCCGCGTCGACATGGACGACGCCGGGGTGCGCAGGCAGGCCGGCGACCACCGGCTGCACGCTCACCCGGATCCAGCGCCCCGGCTTCTCGGCCATCCGGGTGCGGTACTGGCGGCCGGCATATTCGTAGACCACGTCATGGCCCACGGTGCGCTGCTGCCACACATGCTGGATGCTGCACTGCCGAACGACCTGCGTGGTCGCCGGGCCACGCCCCTCGATCCGGTCGCCGATCATGGCGCCGCCGACCAGTCCGATGACGGTGGCAATGGCCCGACCGCTGCCGTCGCCGATGGCGTTGCCCATGGCGCCACCGGCAATGCCGCCCATCACCGCACCGGCACCGGTCTTTCGGCCCGGCACGGTCACCACCTGGTCCTGGCAGACTTCCTGCGGCACCTGGACCTGCTCGGTCAGGGGCGTGCTGCTGATGACCCTCGCGCGCTCGTCCCGGGCCTGGGCCAGGCCACTGAAGCCCAGGCCGATCAGGCCGGCGGCCAGCGGGATCAGGGCGACTCTGGATGGGTTTTTCATGGAAGGCTCCTGGGTGTTTCTGGAGCCTTCATGGTGGAGCGGCCTTGTCAAGCGGCCTTGCCTGGCGCGTAAAGCGGCGCCAAAACCTGTAACCGGCTGTTCAGGCGGTGGCCAGGCCCAGGGTGTCCCGGGCCACGGCCTCGGCCACCTTGATGCCATCCACCCCGGCCGACAGGATGCCTCCTGCATAGCCGGCGCCCTCGCCGGCCGGATACAGGCCCGCGGTGTTCAGGCTCTGCAAGCCGGGGCCGCGGGTGATGCGCAGCGGCGACGAAGTCCGTGTCTCCACCCCGGTGAGGACCGCGCCCGGCATGTCGTAGCCGCGGATCTTGCGCCCGAACACGGGCAGGGCCTCACGCATGGCTTCGATGGCGTAGTCGGGCAGGGCCGGGGCCAGATCGCCCAGCCGGACCCCGGGCTTGTACGACGGCAGAACGTCCGCCAGGGCGCTCGAGGGACGGGCCGCCAGGAAGTCGCCGACGAGCTGTCCCGGGGCCTCATAGGTGCCACCCCCCAGCTCGAAGGCGCGCGCTTCGAGCTGGCGCTGCAGCACGATGCCGGCCAGCGGGTGCGTCACCCCTTGCGCCTTGAGCGCCTGGGCCTGGGCGGCGTAGCGCGGACCGTCTTCATCGCCAAAGGCCGCTGTCCACAGCGGCAGGTCCCGGGGGAACTGTGTCGGAAAGTCGGCCGGTTCGATGCCGACCACCATGCCGGCATTGGCATTGCGCTCGGCGCGCGAGTACTGGCTCATGCCGTTGGTGACGACCCGGCCCGGTTCGCTGGTGGCCGCCACCACCGTGCCGCCCGGGCACATGCAGAAGCTGTAGACCGCGCGGCCGTTCTTCGCGTGGTGCACCAGCTTGTAGTCGGCCGCGCCCAGCAGCGGATGACCCGCGTGCCGGCCCCAGCGCGCCCGGTCGATGACGCCCTGGGGGTGTTCGATGCGAAAGCCCACCGAGAAGGGCTTGGCTTCCATGTACACCCCGGCGTCATGCAGCAGGGCAAAGGTGTCGCGCGAACTGTGGCCGAGGGCGAAGACGGCCCGGCGGACCGGCATGATCAGCGTTTCACCCGTGTCCAGTCGCTGCACCTGCAGGCCCTCCAGACGCTGGCGACCATCGCCGTCGGGTCGCATTCGCACGCCGGTGAGCTGGTGCTGGAAGCGGATCTCGCCACCCAGTGCGACGATCTTCTCGCGCATGGCTTCGACCACCTTGACCAGCTTGAAGGTGCCGATGTGCGGGTGCGCCTGGTAAAGGATCTCGGCCGGCGCGCCGGCCTCGACGAACTCCTGCATCACCTTGCGGCCCAGGAAGCGCGGGTCCTTGATCTGGCTGTAGAGCTTGCCGTCCGAGAACAGGCCGGCACCGCCCTCGCCGTACTGCACATTGCTCTGCGGGTTGAGCACCCGCTTGCGCCACAGGCCCCAGGTGTCCTTGGTGCGCTCGCGCACGGGTTTGCCGCGCTCCAGGACGATGGGTCGAAGTCCCATCTGTGCCAGCGCCAGCGCGGTGAACAGGCCGCAGGGGCCCAGGCCGATCACCACCGGACGCTCGGCCTCGTCGGCCGGCCAGCCTGCCGGTGCGTGTCCGGGCGGCTGCCAGCGCATGTCCGGTGTCGGCTGGATGTGCGGGTTGGCGTGGTGCCGCTCGAGCAGGGCAGTCTCCTGCCGCGGGTCGGCCAGCGTCACGTCGACGATGTAG
This sequence comes from Burkholderiales bacterium, assembly GCA_006227825.1. GTDB lineage: Bacteria > Pseudomonadota > Gammaproteobacteria > Burkholderiales > Burkholderiaceae_C > Hydrogenophaga. Next base: position 14,496 of record SBFS01000058.1, read on the forward strand.
ACGGCCAGCAGGTCGGCCTTGCGGGCGTCGAAGCTGCGCTTGAACACCTGCAGGTCGGCAATGGCCCCCGGATCGACGCCCAGCGACTGCGCGGCCAGCCGCCTCAGGGCTTCGGCGGGGTGGGGCGGTGGCAGCCGGTCCTCGTCGGTCTCGGTCGGGGCGTCGGCACGGCGGCGGTGCTCGCAGGGCACCTGCTCCAGGGGCAGTTTGATTTCGGCGATGCGGATCATCGGGGTCTGTCGTCGGGGCTTGTGGCGATCAAGCAGGAGCCCGGCCGGCAGCCGGGCAGACAAGCACCGATAATAGCGGGGTGGAGCGCGCCAGACCGCCGCTGGTGCAACCTCGAAAGAGGGCCCGAAAGGGAGCACCGGAGGAACGTCCGGACTGCACAGGACAGCGTAGGAGGTAACACCTCTCCACCGACAAGCTGCAAGGCCCTAAGGTGAGGATCAGAGCAACAGAGACGAGCCGATTCAGTTCGGGTGAAACGGGCAATCTCTACGCGCAGCAATACCAAATAGGCACGCGTTGATGTGGCTCCGCGGAGCGTGCGGGTAGGTAGCACCGAGCCGGGAGGGCGACCCCCGGCCCAGAGGAATGGCGGTCTCGTCCCGGGCAACCGGGGCGCACAGAATCCGGCGTATCGGCGCGCTTCACACTTTATCGATCGACTGGCACTGACGAGGCATCCTGGCGGCGCTGGGTCTGACCCCTTGCCGGTCGCCTGGGGTGACGGTGGTCACGCAGGCGCAGTGGAATCGCTGCGCGAGGCCGAGGGCGTGTGAGCCGGCGGGTGCGCGAGGTGTCACCGGCCTGTCTGGCCACCACCATGTCCAGCGCGGCACCTGTGCATTTGCTGGACGTGAATGTGCTGATCGCCTTGTGCGACGCCCCCCACCGTTTCTGGCCCGACGCGGTGAGTCTGGTGCAGGCCGGCACACTCCATCCGGCACATCTGCCGGGTCACCGACAGCCCACGGACGCCTATCTGTTGGCACTCGCGGTGCACCACGGAGGGCGTTTGGTCACGCTCGACGGTGGTGTGGCGATTGAGATGGTGAACGGCGCCACGCCCGCGCATTGGCTGCGGCTCTTGCCCTGACGCGCTTCAGACGTTGAACCCGCCCAGGCTCTGGATGCGCTCCACATGGGCGAGCAGGGAGCGCTTGGCCACCGGCCACAGCCGCTCGGGCACGTCGTCGTAGGCCAGCGCCACCCAGTCGTCCGGGGTGCCATCGGGACGGCTGCGCATGGCGGTCGCGACCTTGGCCTCGCGCGCCAGCCGGTGCGCCCTGAGCTGGGCGATGGCGGCGCGGGCGCCACCGTGTTCCGGTGCGCCGGGGTTGTCCGCGCTGCGCGGGTGATCGCCCAGCACGTAGCCGTGCGCAGGCAGGATGAAGTGCACCTGATGCTCCGCGCACAGGCGGTCCAGCTTGTCCAGTGAGTCGAGGTAGTCGCCCATGTGCCCGTCGGGCGGGTCGATGACGGTGGTGCTGCCATTGAGGATGTGGTCACCGCTGAACAGCAGGCCGTCCTCCTCCAGGATCAGGCACAGGTGGTTGGCCGCGTGGCCCGGGGTGTGCACCACCCGCAGGGTGTGGCGGACCTCGCCTTCGCCGCACGTGCCCGCCAGCTCGATGCGCTCGCCGTCTGCCAGGGTGCGTTCGGGAACGAAGTGGCTGTGCATGCGCGCGCTCGGGGCGCTGGGCAGGCCCAGGATGGGCGGCGGGGGCGCGCCGGCGTCGGTGCACATGGCCTGCAGGCGCGCGGCGCCCGGCGAGTGGTCCGGGTGCGAATGGGTGCAGACGATGGCGCGGATGTCGCCGCCCGCGGCGCGCCAGAGCCGGGCGATGTGTTCGGGCTCGTCCGGTCCCGGGTCGATCACGACATGCCCGCAGGCCGGGTCGCCCACCACATAGCTGTTGGTGCCGGGGCCGGTCATCATGCCCGGGTTGGGGGCGGTCAGGCGCTGCACATGGCGCAGCAGCGGCACCGGCCGCTCGGTCTGCCAGGCCAGCTCGTGCACGATGCGACCGTCCGGACAGACCAGCGCCAGTTCGCCGAAGGGGTGCTCGTGCTCCATGTGGCGCGATTCCTTGCCGTGCATCAGGCCGGCCCGCGGGCAGCTGGTCCACAGGGGTTCGTCGTTCACCGCGCAGGCATCGAGGACGGCCTGGACATCGGCGAAGGCCTGCAGCCGCTCCAGCGTGCGGATGGTGGGGAAGATGATGAAGAAATCACCGGCCGCATGTCGCGCCAGGGCATCGGCCGGACGGATCCAGACCGGTTCGAACTGCTCGGATTCGTCCGCCACCGGTTCCTGGCCCTCGGGCATGCGGGCCACCAGAAAGGGCACATCGAAACGGCGCGGCAGGTCGCGGTCGGTGATCCAGTGGGCCAGCACGAACACCTCGTCGGCCGCCAGCTGCAGCCCCAGCGCCTCGCACTG
>SBFS01000106.1 GCA_006227825.1 Burkholderiales bacterium
ACATCGAAACGGCGCGGCAGGTCGCGGTCGGTGATCCAGTGGGCCAGCACGAACACCTCGTCGGCCGCCAGCTGCAGCCCCAGCGCCTCGCACTGGGCGGCAAACGGGGCCTTGCGGTCCAGCCTGGCCACATCGCCGGTGTCGGCATGGCGGCCGTCGCTGCGGCGGGCCAGCAGGATGCCCAGCTCCTCGAAGCTCTCGCGGATGGCCGCGATCGCCTGTGTCAGGTGCAGGTCCGACTGGGTGGGCCGCCGCCCGGCCAGCCGGTGGGCCTGGCCATCGGCGGCGTCGATGCCGCCACCGGGGAAAACATAGGCACCGGGCGCGAAGCTGGCGCTCATGGAGCGGCGCGTCATCAGCACCTCGATGCCCGGGCGGTCCGGGTCGGTGCTGTCGCGCAGCAGCAGGACGGTGGCGGCCGGTCGCAGGGGCGCGGGGGAGCGGGGTTGATGCAGGAGCTGGGAGGGTCGGACCATGCGGTCATTGTGCGACAGCCGGGGCCGCCCGGCGCGGCACCTGCGTGACGCTGGCCGATAATCCGGACCATGCGCATCCGTTTCACCAAAATGCAGGGCGCCGGCAACGACTTCGTCGTGCTGGACGAGACGCGCGGGCGCCTGGGGCTGAGCACGGCGCAGTACCGTTTCCTGGCCGACCGTCATTTCGGTGTCGGGGCCGACCAGATCCTGAGTGTGCGGCCCTCTCCGGGGCCGGGACTGGATTTCGAATACGTCATCCACAACGCCGATGGCGGCGAGGTCGAGCACTGCGGCAACGGGGCCCGCTGTTTCGTGCGCTACGTGCACGACAAAGGACTGACCGAGCGCAACCCGGTGCGGGTCAAGGTGAAGAACGGCGAGCTCAGCCTGGCCGCCAACCCGAATGGCCGGGTCACGGTGGACATGGGCGCACCGGTGTTCGAGCTGGCCCGCATCCCGTTCGACCCGAACGGCCTGTCCCCCGAGCCCATGGGCGGGTTCGAACGCTGGCCCCTGCCGCTGGACGGTGAGACCGCGCCGGTGGCGGTGCTGTCCATGGGCAACCCGCACGCCGTCCTCCTGGTGGACGACATCGACCGGGCGCCGGTGGCGACCTGGGGTCCGCGCATCGAGTCGCACGCAGCGTTTCCGCAGCGGGTCAATGCCGGTTTCCTGCAGGTGCTGGACCGCCGCACCGTGCGCCTGCGCGTGTACGAGCGTGGGGCCGGCGAGACGCTGGCCTGCGGCACCGGCGCCTGTGCGGCGGTGGTCGCCGGCATCCGCCTCGGCCTGCTCGACGAGGAGGTCGACGTCCACACGCACGGCGGCATCCTGACCATTGCCTGGCGGGATTCGCCCGCCCACGAGGCACCCGTGTTCATGACCGGGCCTGCCACCACCGTGTTCGAGGGCGAGATCGACCTGCCCGAGCTTGCCTGATCCGACACCTTTCCGGGAAGACCGCATGAGCCACAACCCCATTCCACCCATCACCGAGGACGACATCGCCGACTACCTGGCCAACACGCCGGACTTCTTCGAGCGCCACGCCGGTCTGCTGGCGGCGGTGCAGCTGACCAGTCCGCACGGGCAGCGGGCCGTCAGCCTGCAGGAACGCCAGGCCGAAATGCTGCGCGAGAAGATCCGCGGGCTGGAGCTCAAGGCGGCCGAGATGATCCGTCACGGCCAGGAGAACACGGCGATCGCGGACCGCTTGCAGCGCTGGACGCGCGAGCTGCTGCTGACGCGGGAGGCGAGGGACCTGCCCACCGTGATTGCCCGCGAGCTGGCCAGTCATTTCCTGGTGCCCCAGGTGGCGATCAAGGTGTGGGGTGTGATGCCCGAGTTGTCCGGCGAGCCCTTCTCCCGGGGCGTGTCCGATGATGCCGTCACCTTCGCCTCCTCGCTGGCGCATCCGTACTGCGGGGGCAACCCGGGGCTGGAGGCAGCGCAGTGGCTTGCCGACCCGTCGGCGGCGGCCTCGCTGGCCCTGATCCCCTTGCGGGCGGGCGCGGCGCCCGACGCCTTCGGCCTCCTGGTGCTGGCCTCGGGCGACCCGCAGCGCTTCACGGCCGACATGGGCACCGACTTCCTGTCCCGCATCGGCGAAACCGCCAGCGCCGCACTGTCCCGGCTTCGCCCGGTGACCGCCGCCACCGGCTGACCTGCGCATGAGCGATCGACCGCCCCAGGCCGCCCAACCGGATCCGCAGGGTCGGGTGCCGGCGTATCTGGCGCACGTGCGGGTGCAGCGACGCCTGGCCGACCGCACGGTGACGCTCTACGGTGACGCGCTGGACCTGCTGGGGCGCTTGACCGGGGAGGCGGGGCTGACGGTCGACCAGGTACAGCCCGCCCACGTGCGGCGCTGGGTGGCCCGGCTGCACAGCGCAGGCCGCCATGCCCGCACGCTGGCACTCGTGCTGTCGGCCTGGCGGGGTTTCTACACCTGGATGGCCCGGCAGGGCCATGCCGGACACAATCCGGTGCAGGGCGTGCGCGCCCCGAAGGCGGGCAAACCCCTGCCCAAGGCGCTGGGCGTGGACGATGCGGTCCGGCTGGCATCACACCGCGTCGAGGACGACCCACCCGGACTCGAACTGCGCGACCGGTGCATCACCGAGCTGCTCTACGGCTGCGGCCTGCGCATCGGCGAACTGGTCGGGCTGGATGCGCGGCCCGGACCGCAGGCCCGGGGCTGGGTCGACCTGGACGCAGCCGAGGCCCATGTGCTGGGCAAGGGCGCCAAGCGACGCAGCGTGCCGGTCGGGGCTGCCGCCCTGCAGGCCCTGCGCGAATGGATGGCACTGCGTTCGGGCTGGGAGCGGGACGATCCGGCACTTTTCATCGGGGCGCGGGGCCAGCGCCTGACGCCGCAGCACATCCGCCTGCGCCTGCGCCGGCGCTCCGGGCTGGCCGGTCTGGACACGCCGGTTCATCCGCACATGCTTCGCCACTCCTATGCCAGTCACCTGCTGCAGTCGAGCCAGGACCTGCGGGCCGTCCAGGAGCTGCTCGGCCATGCCAGCATCGGCACGACCCAGGTGTACACGAGGCTGGATTTCCAGCATCTGGCCCGCGTTTACGACCAGGCACACCCGCGCGCCCAGGCCCGCAACAGGCGGGCCGGGCTGTCCGGCGGCCAGGAGCCCGCGGACGATGCCGGGCCCGATTAGGCCCCCGGTGCCGGCAGCGGTTGCCACAGGGTATTCCCTGTGGCGGTCCGGAATGGCCGGCGCACAATCGCTGCATAAGCAATCACATCCAATCGGTTCCAAGGAGACGACCATGTCCAGGCTGCTGCTGACCCTCCCATCCCTGATGCTCGCCGCCCTGATGGCGCTGGCCCTGCCCGCCCAGGCGTCCGATTCGATCAAGACCGTCTACCACATGAGCGAGGGCATACCGCAGGCCTCGCGGGCGGTCAACAACATCCGCAACCACCTCAACGCCGACCCGAATGCCAAGATCGTGGTGGTCGCGCATGGGCTGGGCATCGATTTCCTGCTGCAGGGTGCCACCAACCAGATGGAGCAGCCCTTTGCCGGCGGTGTTGCGGACCTGGCCAACAAGGGGGTCGAGTTCCGCGTCTGCAACAACACCCTGGTGTCGCGCAAGATCGACCCCGGCAAGCTGCTGATGGAAGCCAAGATCGTGCCTTCGGGCGTGGCCGAGGTGGCCCGCCTGCAGGCCAGGGAGGGCTTCGTCTACCTGCGCCCCTGAGCCGCCCCTAAGCCGGGAAAGCCGGGAAAGCCGGGCTCTGGCCCGGCTTTCCCTTTTCTGCGCTTGCGGCCGGGGTCGACTACACTCGGCGGGTTGTGTCCCCAAGCCCGTCAGCGGGCGCTGACTTCCATGTCCCTGATCCCCGCCACCATCCTCACCGGTTTTCTCGGCTCGGGCAAGACCACGCTGCTCAAGCGCGTGCTGTCCGAGGCGCACGGCCAGAAGATCGCCGTGGTCGAGAACGAGTTCGGCGAAGAGAACATCGACAACGAGATCCTGGTGGCCGACACGCAGGAAAACATCATCCAGATGAGCAACGGCTGCATCTGCTGCACCATCCGCGACGACCTGCGGGCGACCCTGGCCGACCTGGCCCAGAAAAAGCGCAAAGGCGAGCTGGATTTCGAGCGGGTGGTCATCGAGACCACCGGCCTGGCCGACCCGGGGCCGGTGGCGCAGACCTTCTTCATGGACGACGAAGTCGCCGAGCAGTATCTGCTGGACTCCATCCTGACCCTGGTGGACGCCAAGCACGCCGCACAGCAGCTCAACGACCGCCAGGAAGCACGGCGGCAGGTGGGTTTTGCCGACCAGCTGTTCATCAGCAAGGCCGACCTGGTCGACTCCGATGAGGTGCAGGCGCTTGTCCACCGTCTCAAGCACATGAACCCGCGCGCGCCGATCCGCACGGTGCATTTCGGCGAGGTGCCCATCAAGGACGTGTTCGACCTGCGCGGCTTCAACCTCAATGCCAAGCTCGACATCGATCCGGACTTCCTGAAGGCCGACGGTCACGACCACAACCACGATCACGGCCATGATCACCACGATCATGACCATGAACACGGCGAGCATTGCAACCACCCGTCCCACCGTCACGGACATGAGCACGGACACCATCATCACCATGATGACGATGTCAAGAGCTTCGTCTACCGGGCCACGCGGCCCTTCAATCCGGCCCGCCTGGAGGACTTCCTGGGCGCCGTGGTTCAGGTCTACGGCCCGCGCATGCTGCGCTACAAGGGCGTGCTGGACATGCAGGGCACCGACCGCAAGGTCATCTTCCAGGGGGTTCACCAGCTCATGGGCAGCGACCTGGGCCCGCCCTGGAAGGACGGCGAGGCGCGCGAGAGCAAGATGGTGTTCATCGGCATCGATCTGCCCAGGGACATCCTGACCCAGGGCCTGGACCAGTCGCTGGCCTGAACCCATGCGGACACCATGGCCTCCCCCAGCGGTGCGCGCCTGCCGGTGCGGGGCGCGGACGCCATACTGATCGGGGGATTCGTGCTGTTTGTCTCCATTCTCCAACGGCTGGGCTTCAGATCCGAACGGGCGTCGCCCGCTAGCGGGCCTGCATCGCTACAATCGCGGCCCGCAGCCCAGCGTGCGGGCCGGACGGACAGCGGGCAAAAGGCGCGGGTTTCGTCCCCGCCGGCAGCGGGCTCTGTTCGGGGTATAAAAGCATCATCGTCGGCGAAGGGCCCACGGACCCCGGTCCGGCAGGCACCGGGTGGCGATGATGGGCGCAGCGCACGCGACCCCGCCCTGCCAGGTACTGAGAGGAGACCCGAAGTGAAAGCCCCGGCGACCAGGACAGCGACTTCCGGCAAGTCCGCAGCGGCAGGCGCACGCCCGGCTTCCGCGAGCCGGGCCAAGGGCGCGCCCCAGCCTGCCTCGCCTGCCCGGGCCTCGCGCGCGGCCTCGGGCTCGGCATCCACCAGGAGCACACCCAAGACCGCCGCCAAGGCGGTTTCCCGCGCATCGGCCGTCCCGGCCGCCAAAGCCCCGGGCAAGGCGGCGAAGGCCCCTGCCAGTCCGGCGGTGGCCAAGCCGGCGCGTCCCTCTGCGGTGAAGGACAAGCCGGAGGCCAAAACCCCGGCTGCGTCCGGCAAGACCGCCCCCGCTGCCAGCCGCAAGGTGTCGAAGGCCGTGGCCGCACCCGCCCCCGCGAAGCCGGCGGAAAAGGCGGTGTCGAAGGCGGTGGCGAAGGCACGCAAGGTGCCCGAGACGGCGCCGCAGACCAGTCCGCCACCTGTGGCCATGGACATCGAGCCGGCACCCCGGCCGCCGGGCAAGCGGGCTGCCAAGAAAGCGATGCTGGAGCAGATGACCCAGGCCGAGGTGGTACCCTCGCACGCTCCGGATGCTGCCAAGGCCACTTTTTCCACCCTGAACGAACGTTCCGTGATGACCACCTCCGTTCCATCCTCCGTCCAGAAAGACCCGAAGCGGGCCAACAACTGGAAGTCCCTGCCGGTGGAGCAGCTGACAGACCAGGACATCCTGTCCATGCCCGAGGGCGAGTACATGAACGACGTGCAGCTGGCCTTCTTCAGGCGCAAGCTGGCGCAGCTCAAGTCCGACATGCTGGCCAACGCCGGCGAGACGACCGAGCACCTGCGCGAGGACACCGTGGTGGTGCCCGATCCGGCTGACCGTGCCACCATCGAAGAGGAGCACGCCCTGGAACTGCGCACCCGCGACCGCGAGCGCAAGCTGCTCAAGAAGATCGAACAGGCCATCGCCCGCATCGACGCCGGCGACTACGGCTACTGCGACGAGACGGGCGAACCGATCGGGGTCGGCCGTCTGCTGGCCCGGCCCACCGCCAGCCTCTCGCTGGAAGCCCAGCAGCGGCGCGAGCTCAAGCAGAAGATGTTCGGCGATTGAGGGTCCAGGCCCACAGACCCTGAACAGACCGCAGACCGGCAACCGATTCCTCCCATGTCCAAGGACGACTCCAGCGGCGGCTTCCTGTCCAAGGTGGTCAAGTTCGTGCGTCATCCCACCACGAGCTGGTCCGATCTCGACAGCCGCTCGTCCGACCGGGAAAGCGAGTACAGCAAGGCCGCGCTCAAGGAGATGATCGAGCGCAAGCGCCGCAACGATTTCGTGCGCAAGCGCGAGTTCGACATGCT